>JBARMF010000168.1:0-11552 GCA_049802315.1 Candidatus Udaeobacter sp. | reverse complement strand
AAAGCTGCCGGGGACTAGCCCCGGCAGCTCATCTCATTCTCGCTAGATTCTTTGGGATCGGCCGTTTCGTTCAGGTTGGGCGGCGTTCCATAGTATCCAGCGTGGAATTTACTTACTGAATGATCTGTGGCTCGCCGTAGATGAAGTCGTCCATCATGACGACGTCATGCTGGCGATCGTCATTTGGCCCCGGCGCTACGTTGCCGGCCGTAATCCGGACCGACGCGATGCGGGCGTCATCGAACTTGATGCCGAAGAAGGACAGGTTTCCATCGCCCGGTGAGGCCGCAACCGAACTGCTAAATATCAGTCTGCCGTTCTTGTCGAAGTACTCGATGAACGTGCTCGGCTTGTGGTTGCCCGCCGCGGTAGGCACGCTGCCATCTGGCTGGTCAACATCTGTGAACACGGCGCCGAAACCTCTAACTGTTGCCGGAGCAGTGCCATTGGTACCCGGTATGGAGAAGGACGCTTCGGTGATATTGCTCCCCACAGGAGTGAACAACCGTGAACGGCTGAATGTCCTGAAGATTTTGGCATAGTTCGGATTGCCAAAAAGGACCGCCAGTCCGCCTTGCAGCCCTCCCGAAGGAGGAGCCTGCGAAAGCCCCAGCCCGGGTGTTTTGTACTGGCTGCCTCGGGTGTTCAGGAACACCAGGAACGGATTTACCGGAGGTGTCGTATCCATAAGGTTAGGGTTGCCACCGTCCCAGTTGATCTCGCGCCGACCCTTTTGGATCGGGCCTGGATTATTGAGGTTGTTATCCCCCAACACAGCGCGGAATGCATCGACTGCGCCCTGAATGGACGTAGCGTCTGGTCCGGCAGCTTGGAATACCAGCGGCGTGGGTTGATTGGCTTGTGCCTGTGCAGTCTCGCTAACTGCGAGCACCATCAAAAGCACGCCAAAGGCGGCGACGACGATCGCACGAATGTTTGAGTTGATTACTGATTGTTTAGTTTGCATGGGTTGTTTCTTTTCTAAGGTTTGGTTTTGGTTCTTCCGGCGTGTTTATTGTTGTGCCGGTTCATGTGCGTAAGCGGAAAGAGCGACTGAAACCCGCCACGACTGCGCAGTTTTTTTTATCGCCTTTGGCGCGTGGTTAACGGTGCGCGCGTAAAACAAAAAGCCGCCACGCGGTAAAGCGTGACGGCTGATTGTTGAAATGCTGCTATTTTTATTGGTGCTGGCGCGGCTTTAATGATTGTTCATCACTTGCAGCGCAGGTCCGCCACTGCGGCTTCGTCTTGTGGCGAATTTGCTCGCTTTAAGTCCGCTACGGGACGGACTCGCGGTGGCGAGCTGTGCGCTCACCTTTTCGATTTGAGACGCCTGTTCCTTCACCGTCGCTGCGAGCGCTGTCATTCCAGATTTTAGCTCCGCGATTGTCTTTTCTTGTTCCTCATTCTTGCGATGCTCTTTCAGAAACTCATTTAACAACATCGCGTTTACCTGGTCGTAGCGCACACTGTAAGCTTTTCCCTCTTTGTCTCGCACCACCAAGGCAGAGTCCACTTTTTCTACGTCCTCTGCCACAAGTCCGAACTGCGGTGCGCTCGTGGGATCAATTTCCTTTTTGTAGCGGAATGTAACCGGTTTAAGCGCAAAGAGTGATTCGCTGGACTTATCCATCGGTTCAATAGCATCTTTGAACCGCCGGGAGGAGGTAGCCGTACCCAGTCTGCCCTCCGAGTTAATGAAAACAGCAGCTCCATTGGAAGAGGTTTGACCGAAGACCTCGCCGATAAAGCAGCTGTGGTCTATATTCTGACCAGCAACGTTGGTGCCGATAACAATAACATTATCGGCCGTGGTGACACCAAAACCGGCATTAAAGCCCAGGGCCGTATTCGTGACGCCGGTTGTATTATTTAAAAGTGCAAAGGCACCCAAGGCGGTATTGCCGCCTCCCGTGGTGCTGCTGAGCAACGCCTGATCGCCAAAAGCAGCGTTCTCGACGGCAGTGGTGTTGCTCAAAAGTGCCTTAAAACCAAACGCATTGTTCGCGAATCCGATCGTGTTGGTTCGAAGCGCATCCTGGCCGACGGCGTTGTTTCCGCCACCGTTATTAGTGCCGGTGCCGTTAGTGTTTTGCAGCGCAGCAGGGCCGATGGCCACATTAGCACCGTCAGGGCTATCACTCCCACCGATGGTGCTCGAAGAAAGCGCACTCAATCCAATAGCCACATTGCCGTTTCCAATAGTGTTGCTCAAAAGAGCAGTAACGCCGATCGCTACGTTGCCGTTGCCGGTCGTGTTGTTATTGAGCGCTTGAAAACCGTCGGCCGTGTTCTGCGCGCCCATGGTGTTGCTAAAGAGTGCTAGCTCGCCGGTGGCCGTATTCTCGGTACCTTCGGTGTTGCTAAACAGAGCGAATGCTCCATTGGCAGTGTTGTCGCTGCCGATGGTGTTACTCAAAAGTGCTGCGGCGCCCGTGGCAGTATTTAGGTCAGCGGTGTTGGCAAGGAGCGAGCCCGCGCCCAAGGCTGTGTTGAGCTGGCCTTCGGTTAGCGCTCTAAGCGAAAGGAAACCGGCTGCCGTGTTGAACGTTCCGGTAGTAAGACTAAGAAGGGCGGCCTGTCCTTCTGCCGTGTTGCCGCCGGCGTAGCCGCCATCTGGCGGTGGGCTGACCGCGTGGGTCCTCTGGGTGAGAACAAAAGCCATCAGTGCAAGCGCGATGAGAATGATAGCGGACCGTGACCGGAGAATAGTGAGAAGTGAACTGTTGGACGTGATTACTGTTTTCATGGTTGTTGCTTCTTTAAGGTGTGATTTCTGTTGTGGGTTTTTGGCCGGTTTGTTGTGCCGGTTCATGTGCGTAAGCGGAAAGGCCGCGTAAGACCCGCCACGATTGCGCAGTCTTTTTATCGCCTTTGGCGCGTGGTTAACGGTGCGCGCGTAAAACAAAAAGCCGCCACGCGGTGAAGCGTGACGGCTGATTGTTGAAATGCTGCTGTTTTTGTTGGTGCTGGCGCGGCTTTAATGATTGTTCACCACTTGCAGCGCAGGCCCGCCACTGCGGCTTCGTCTTGTGGCGAATTTGCTCGCTTTAAGTCCGCCACGGCACGGACTCGCGGTGGCGAGCTGTGCATTCACCTTTTGGATTTGCGCTGACTGCTCTTCGAGCTGCGCCACGACCGTGGCCATCCCCTTCTTTAGTTCAGTGATCGTCGTTTGTTGCTCCAGAATCTCGCGACTCTGTTTCTCGACTCTGCGATGCTCTTTCAGAAACTCGTTAAGTAACATCGCGTTCACCTTGTCGTAGCGCACGCCGTAGGGTTTCCCTTGCTCGTCGCGCATCACCAGGGCAGGATCCACTTTTTCTACGTCCTCCGCCACAAGTCCGAACTGCGATGTCCTCGTCGGATCAATTTCCTTTTTGTAATAGAAGGTCACCGGCTGGAGCGCCAGTATCGCTTCGCTTGCTTTATCCATGGGTTTGATTTCGTCCTTGAAGCGTTCTGAGGAACCCGCAACGCCAAGCTGTCCGCCGGCGTTCACGACAACTGTGGAACCTGCAACCGCTACGCCACTGATTCCGGCGATAAAGGTTCTCCTCTGAGTTCCCTGCGTGCCGACGCGAATGGTGTTGGCCTCAGCGGCAACGCCTGCGTTGCCGATATCGATATTGCTATCACCGATAGTGAGATTGCCTCCGGCGTTAATGCCCAAGGCGATGTTAGAGCTACCGGTCGTGTTGCGAAGGAGCGCCGCTCGCCCGTTGGCCGTGTTGTTGTTGCCGACGGTGTTGTTGGAGAGCGCGTTAACACCCTGGGCTGTGTTGTTCTCGCCAGTAATGTTCCTCTTCAAAGAATTGACTCCAAGAGCGACGTTGAGGTTTCCAGCGGTGTTGGATAAGAGTGCATTAACGCCAAAGCCGGCATTATCGATGCCCGTGGTGTTGTTATTAAGCGCCTGGGCGCCATCGGCCGTATTGTTTTTGCCGGTGGTGTTGTTCAAGAGCGTATCAAAACCGTTTGCCGTGTTGCCGGTGCCGGTGGTGTTGTTTTGGAGCGCGGAGGCACCGTTGGCGGTGTTGTTGTTGCCGCTTGTGTTGGAAAAGAGCGCGTTGACACCGTTTGCCGTGTTGGCGCTACCGATAGTGTTGTTTTGGAGTGCAGAGACACCGCTTGCCGTGTTGACGCTGCCGATGGTATTGTTCTGGAGTGCAGAAGCACCGTTTGCGGTGTTAGCACTGCCGGTGGTGTTGTTTTGCAGCGCAGAAACACCGCTTGCCGTGTTCTCGCTGCCGGTGGTGTTGCTCAAGAGCGCAACAACACCGGTGGCCGTGTTTTCGTGACCGCTGTCGTTGCTAAAGAGCGCATTCATACCGCTGGCCGTGTTATTGCTGCCGGTCTCGTTGCTAATAAGCGCATGAGCGCCAATGGCCGTATTGTTGCTACCGGTGAAATTGTCAACGAGTGCCTCAAAACCGATGGCTGTGTTGTCGTTAGCGGTAGTGTTGTTAAGGAGCGTGAATTCGCCGACGGCTGTGTTGTCGACGCCAGTTGTCAGATGGAAAAGCGCACCATCGCCCTCGGCGGTATTGCCGCCGGGGTAGCCTCCGTCGGGTGCCGGAACAACCCCGAAGGCAGTCGGGGCCGACGCAAGTGCAAACGCACCAAGCGTAAGCGCGACGAGAATGGAAGCGGACCGGGAACGGAGAATGGTGAGAAGTGAATTCTGAGAAGTGATTAGTGTTTTCATGGTTGTGATTTCTTTCTTTTTGGTTTGCCGTTTTCAATTCGTGGCAGACTGCCCTGCGCCACTCGCGGGAGAGGAGCGCCGATTAAGGCGCATCCCACTCCACGCGATTGTTGCGGACGGCGCCGCAGGGTTACGGGAGTGGCGCGCCAGGAAGAAAATTCTTCGAAGACATCGCCGCGACTCCGGACTCACCGTCTCCATCAAAGTGTGCGGGAGCAGAACCAGGGACGCAGTCTTCATCATCTGCCGGATCGGCGAACCAGAACACTATGTGGTTCAGATCCGTACGGACTCCGGTGATGTTGTTAAAGGCGAAGGCCTCATTGATGATGGCATCCACGCGGACGGACCCTCTGCCCGCCGCATTTGTTGTGAAGTCCCCTATATACTGAACCGCGCCGAAGGGGGGCACCGGCATTTGGGTCAGGAAGACCGCAAAGGTCGTGTTGGGCCGCAGTCCCTCGGCATGCAAATCCAGCGTGTCCACACCGCGAATGTCCTCCTTCGGAAAAACGGCGACGGTGGCCGACGCGTTTGGCAGGCAGGCTGCGATAGGATCTGAAGCCGGTACCAGGTTGAACCTGAACGGGCCCTGTGTATGAGCAGCCTGGCCAGTTGCGAGTACTGCGAGCAAGCCAATAGCGGCTATGACGGTCGAACGGATGTTCGAGTTGGTTACTGATTGTTTAGTTTGCATGGGTTTTTCTTTTCTAAGGTTTGGTTTTGGTTTTCCCGGCGTGTTTGTTGTGCCGGTTCATGTGCGTAAGCGGAAAGGCCGGCTGAAACCCGCCACGGCGACGCACTTTTTTTGATCGGCTCCAGCCGCGCTGTGAAAATATCTCGATCGTGATAGAGTGTGCGGCGTCGAACAGGCTTTATGACGACGCCCTTATCCATGCGACAAGAGGTCACCCGACTGCTCGGCGAGTGGAGCGGCGGAGACGACGGAGCGCTGCAGAAATTAATCCCGTTGGTGCAACCCGAATTGCACCGGCTCGCTCACCATTACATGAGCCGGGAGCGCGCCGGCCACACCCTGCAAACTACCGCCATTCTTAACGAAGCTTACCTGCGGTTGGTCGATGATACGAAGCCGGTCTGGCAAGGCCGGAGCCACTTTATCGCGGCAGCTGCGCAGTTGATGCGACGCATCATGGTTGACCACGCCCGTCAACGCCACTCACTCAAACGTGGCGGCGGCGCGCTAAAAGTCACCCTGGATGAAGCTGCGTTAGTAACAGAAACGCGATCGGACGAATTACTCGCCCTCGATGAAGCGTTGGAAAGCCTGGCTGCGCAGGATCCGCGGAAAAGTCAGATTGTTGAGCTACGCTACTTCGGTGGTTTGTCGGTCAAAGAGACGGCTGAATTTCTAAAACTCTCTCAGCGGACGGTGGAACGCGAATGGACCATGGCCAAGGCCTGGCTTTACCGCGAACTGAGTGAGGAAGAAAGTTGATGAAGCCTGAGCGCTGGAAACAGGTCAACGATCTTTTCCAGTCAGCCATCGAACGTGCACCCGAGGAGCGGGCTGCCTTTCTTGATGAATCTTGCTACGGTGACGAAGGCATGCGCCGCGAGGTAGAGTCTTTGCTCATCTCGCATGAGCGCGCGGAGAATTTTATTGAGGTACCAGCATTCGAAGTCGCTCCCGAACTTGTGACTAACGACAAGGCCGGCGCATTGGTTGGGCAATTGATTGGTCATTACCGGATCGAATCACTTATCGGCGTCGGCGGAATGGGCGAAGTTTATCTCGCGCGGGACGAGCGACTCGGACGTAAAGCCGCGCTCAAGCTGCTTCCCGACAATCTGACCATAGACGAAGCGCAGTTGAGCCGCTTCAAAAATGAAGCGCGGAGTGCCTCGGCTTTGAATCATCCAAACATTCTCACGGTTTATGAGATCGGCGCGGAAGGCGACCGGCAATTCATCGCGACGGAATTCATTGAAGGCGTGACCCTGCGCGTGTCGATCACGTGCGGTAGGATAAAACCTCATGCGGCGCTGGAAATTGCGGTGCAAGTGGCCTCGGCGCTGGCTGCCGCGCACGCAGCTGGCGTCGTCCACCGCGATATCAAACCGGAGAACATCATGTTGCGACCGGACGGCTACGTGAAGGTGCTGGATTTCGGGATTGCCAAACTGACCGAGCAAAGGGTGGCATCGGACGATCACACGACCGAAACAACGGCCACGCTACAAACGCGACCGGGTTCAGTGTTAGGCACGGCTCGTTACATGTCTCCGGAACAGGCACGCGGCCAGAAGGTAGATGCGCGTTCGGATATTTGGAGCCTCGGCGTAGTACTCTACGAAATGGTGGGAGGAAGCCCGCCGTTCCACGGCGAGACGCCGAGCGATTGCATCGCCGCCATCCTGACAACGGAGCCACCATCTTTGTCCGGCGTGTTGCCGGATGTTCCACTCAAACTCGAATCCGTTCTCCAAAAGGCTTTGCGCAAAAACAGTGATGAACGTTACCAGACAACCAAGGAGATGCTCGCCGACCTAAGCAGTCTTAAGAGCGAACTGGAAGCAGATAGCTCCTTGCCGCAGACCAAAGCGCGTGCCGAATCCACTGTCAGCAAAATCAAACGTCGTAAGCGCGGCGTGTTACTTGCTCTGGCGGCGACGCTGCTAGCCGCCGCGGCGGTTGCCTACTCTTTTTTCTTTGTCACCCCGTCGCGATTACCAAACGAAAAATCCATCGCTGTTCTGCCATTTGAAAACCTGAGTGAAGATAAATCCAACGCCTACTTCGCAGACGGGATCCAGGACGAGATTTTGACCCGCCTCTCAAAGATTGCGGATCTTAAAGTGATCTCGCGCACGTCCACACAGCGTTACAAGAAAACCCATCAAAAGCTTTCTGAGATTGCGAAGCAACTCGGTGTTGCCAATCTCCTGGAAGGTAGTGTCCAGAAAACAAATGATCAGGTGCGCGTGACCGTGCAATTGATTAGAGCCGCGAATGATTCCCATCTCTGGGCCGAGACCTTTGATCGCAGACTGACCGACATCTTTTCCGTCGAGAGTGACGTCGCCAAAGCCATTGCCGATCAGTTGCGCGCGAAACTTACCGGTCAGGAAGAACAAGTCATCGCGGCCAGGCCGACAGACAACCCGGAAGCTTACGATGCCTACCTGCGGGGTCTGGCTTACACGCTGAGAACGGGAAACTCACCTGCCAATACTCTTGGCGCTCAGAAATATCTCAAAGAAGCGGTCCGATTGGATCCCAAATTCGCTCTGGCCTGGGCGCTGCTTTCGTACGTTGATGCGCTCGGCTATCTGACCCTAACTCTTCAACCAACAGCCGCTCTCCGTGATGAGACGGGCCAGGCCGCTGAAAGGGCGCTCGCTCTCCAGCCCAATCTCGGGGAAGCCATACTGGCCAAGGGGTATTATTACTACGCCTGTTTGAAAGACTCCGACGCAGCGGTGCGTTACTTTGAACAGGCACGTCAATTCCTGCCTAACAGCAGCCAGATTCCCGAATCACTTGCCAATGTGGCGCGGAGGCGAGGTCAGTGGGATCGGAGCGAGTCCTACTTCAACGAGGCTGAGCGCCTCGATCCGCTCAACGTTTCTCTGCTCACCCAGCACGCGCAATCCTACATGATCGTCCGTCGTTTCCCGGAAGCGCTGCGAAAGTTTGATCAGGTACTCGATATTACACCGGATGACGTCGACACCATTGCGCAGAAGGCCAGTATTGCACAAGCTCAGGGCGACCTTACGCGGGCTGGTGTGCTTCTCGCGCCACTGCATCCGCCTCCCGACGACACCGGCGCCTTGGAAATACAAGTTTACCAGGCGATCCTGGAACGTCGCCCTGCAGAAATGATCTCTCTGCTAGAGGAGATACTTACCAACCCTGATCCCGCATTGGGTTATAACAATGGCGAACTGCGTTTTTGGTTAGGCTGGGCGCAACAGGTCGGTGGCGACCACGCCGCTGCAGAGAAGAGTTTTCGCCAGGCGCGTAGCGAACTGGAACCGTTCCTCAAAGAACAGCCGGATAACTATGTTCTCATTGGAGATCTGGCACTGGTCAATATGGCTCTCGGTGATAAAGCCGCGGCGTTCGCTCTTGCGGAGCAGGCGATGAGCGTGCTTCCGCTCGAGAAAGATGCAGTAGACGGTCCCGCTCCGATCGAGGTATTCGCACGGGTGGCAGCACAAATGGGAGAGCCGGACCGTGCCATCAGTGCCTTACAACAACTGCTATCGATACCTTCCGAGGGCGCATTGGCTTCGCGCGTGCCGCTCACTCCCGCGCTGCTTCGGCTCGACCCAATGTTCGATCCGCTCCGGACCGATCCGCGCTTCCAGAAATTGACACTAGAATCTATACCAAAACCTCTCTAAGCAAGAAGGTAGGACGAGCGAGAGCACTTGGCGCCAAGGAAACACACGAAGAAGGACGGAGAACGGAGCGAACGGGGTTGAGCGACATAGAAGCTAAAGCTGCGAGGAAAGCAGCGAGCGAAGTGGGAGCTGAGCGAGTTTCAATATTCTTTCGTTTTCTTCATGAACCTCGGGCGCGAAGGGCTCGGTAGGCGTAGGTCCCGGCGGATCAATGCCGACGGACGGATGAACGTTCATAATGAGAATCGACTTGTCGGGGTCTCCCGGCTTGGGAAAAGCATAAAGATCGGTCAAGTCGAGTCGCGCATCTCCGCGCGGGAATCCAATGTTGGGACCTGAGTAATCGTGTTACGTGGTTTATCTTCTCAATTGTTCGCGTTAGCTACTCATTAGCTACTCAACTTACATCTGTAAGCATATCTGGCTGGCCCTTAACCATAGGTGAGGTCGGTGCTCTGTCCGACCTCGATAATGTAACCGTCAGGATCGCGGATGTAGCAGCGCGTCTCGCCGTACTTGGGGATCGGCTCCGTGATGAACTCGGCTCCTCGACTTTTCCACAATTCGTAGCACGCTTGAATATCCGCGACGCGGATATTCATAAAGCTGTTGATGTGATTCGGATCGGGAACGCTGAGAGTTACAGACGGCTTGTCAGGCGTCGGGCCGCCTCCGACGTTGACCAGGAGCCACGTATTCGCGATCTGAATGTACGCAGGTGCGCCCGCGCTGTCGCCTCTGCTTAGAATGCGACCTCCGAAGACGGTTTCATAGAAGCGAGCTGATCGGTCGATATCGGCGACGGTGAGAAAATGTGCGATGCTGATTCCCTCCCGCGGGGGCATCTCATAACTCCTCTGCTCGATTCGCACGCTGTCCATTGACGACTCCGATTCCGATCCCGTCATGAGTTTCAGAAGCGCCTGAGCCGTCGAGGTCGACGATGCGGGGTTCTGCCCGGTAACAAGCCGGCCGTCAACGATGGCAAACGGCTGCCAGTTCGCCTTCTTCTCAAAGATGGCCCCGAGCTGTAGCAGTTCATCTTCGACGAGGAACGGAACGACGTGAGTCAGTTGAACAGCTTCTTCTTCCCCATTGGTAAAGCCGGTCACGTGCTTATCCTTCACCAGCGGCTCACCTTTATAGGTGACATGGCGGAGCACACCAGGCGAGTGGCAGACCAGCGCTATTGGTTTGCCGGAGTTGTAAAACGATTCGAGCAGAGCAATGGAAACGGGGTCTTCGGCCAAGTCCCACATCGGGCCGTGTCCACCGGGATAGAACACGGTGTCGAAATCTTCCGCCTTCACGCTCGAAAGCTTGACTGTGTTAGCGAGGGCTTCCTGTGCCGTCTTATCGTTTTTGAACCGCGTCATCGCGTCCGTCTGATTTTCCGGCTCGTCGCTCTTGGGATCGATCGGCGGCTGACCGCCTTTCGGAGAAGCGAGTGTCAGTTGAACTCCGGCGTCTCTAAAGACGAAGTAAGGCGCGGCGAATTCTTCCAGCCAGAAGCCAGTCTTGCGACCAGTGTTGCCCAGTTGATCATGGGAGGTTAGTACCATCAGTATCTTCATTGTTTGCTCCAGTTGTGCGAACGGACCCAACGTCGCGGTTTCTCGGCGGAATATACCGTGCGGGGACGCCGGTGTATAGACTGCATAGCCGATTCGGGAAGCGGCGAGTGATCGGGCAGATCACGAGTCAAAGTGGGTCAGGCGGAGCTCTCTTCGTGGAGTCGCCTGACGAACTTGGCGCTGAGAGAAATCTCCAAACCTTGGAATGAAAGTAAAGTTACAACTGTATTACAGGAAAGTGCGGACCGGTTCGCCTCCGTTTCGGTCCGAGCGTTCGGGAATGTGTGGGCGAATCACGGCGCGCGGGCGACCCATTGGGCGCGCCAGCCAGGAGCATCAAATGAATCGGCGAAATATTGTGTCTCGTGCGACACTTTTCCGTCTCGGACCTCCATGACATTCACGGTAAAGACACGTTTGCCGCCGTAGTTAATCACATACTCGCTAACCCAGAGCTTACCTTCTCCCACGATCCGCCTGACGATAAACTCGGATGGCTTATCAGGGTGATGGCTACGTAGCGCCTGCAGATTTCGGCTACCATAAATTATCTCGCCTGACTGTGGGTACTCGCAAACAACGTCATCGTGATAGATTTCGTGTTCGCCAGCTTGATCACCTGCGGCGGAGGCTGCCCAATGTCGATCTATCGCCGCGCGAATATTTTGCTCATCCATTTCTCTTCGAGAATTACCCTCTCGACATCAAATGTTACACCTTCGCGTAAACTCGGCGACCGGTCACCGCCTCCAATCTTTTCGGATATCTGTCTGCATCATAAGCCGCTTACGATGATGAATTCTCAGCAGCGGATGTCCGCGTTAGATCGCAAACGCAATGGCATCACGAATTGGTCGCGATGTTCGCGCGTCATGAGTTTTCGAACAGCCGATGCA
>JBARMF010000167.1:0-26523 GCA_049802315.1 Candidatus Udaeobacter sp. | reverse complement strand
GGCGGTTTTTCGAATCATAATTTCGGGATCGCCTTCGATGTCGGCGTGTTTGAAGGAGCCAGCTACCTGGGCGAATCGCCCCAGTACAAAGCAGTCGGCGCGCTCGGAATGGATTTGGGATTGGAATGGGGCGGCAACTGGAAAACGTTTCTGGATGAGCCCCACTTTCAATTACGCCCGAAATGGGCCGGCGATATGAAGGAGCGCGATATGCTTGCGGAATTGCGTACGCGCAAAGACTCGGGCAAAGGCGCGTACGCCTGAGAATCGTAAAACGCGCATCGCTTGGCACGTGGTAGCGGCGCGAAGGCGGCTGCCCCGCTCGTCGAACGCGCATCTTGCCTGATCCGCTGATGAGCAGGCTGGGAGGCCTGTGATACGTTCCAGGTTCGCCACGGCGAATCCGTCCTGTGGCGGACTGGAAGTCTGAGTTATCTCTGTAGCTCTCCGCTTCCGGGAAATCCGTGGTCTCTTCCTTGCTGCTTCGGCGATTTCCGGTGATTCGCAGACAAGATTTTCTGCGTCACGCCGCTACAACTCTTCCAGGAATTCCAGCGCCTTGTCGTAGCTGCGACGCTGAAGATAATGCGCCAATCGAGGATCGATCGGCTGCGGGAGCGCCGCTTGCAACTTGTCGATCTTTTCCGAGATGGCGCGCAATCGATCGATGTGTTTCGCCTCATCACGCCGGCTTTCCTCGTCCCGAATCACTGCGAGACGTTCTCGCAAAGCTTCTTTGAGATCGGCAATCGCGTTCTCCATCGTACTAAGAACCACGGATTACACGGATGGCACGGACAGAGAAATAAGGGGCAAAGATTCTGGCGTATCTGTATCCATCCATGAGATCCGTGGTTAACAATTCTTTCCGGGACAAGCGCTCGGCTCAGCGCCGAGCCTCGGCCAGCAACTGGCGTTTCGCTTCAAGCCAATCGGACTCATTGTCGCCAGGCAAAGCAAATCTGCGCCGGCGTTCGGAAATGAAATAGGCTCGCAGGCGAACGGCGTCCTCTGAAGGGTCCTCCGGCGTGGGCGTCACGTCGGCTGATGGCGAGGTTGAAATGTGTGCGATTCGCTCACTCGAGTCCTTTGTCCCGCTCGGCTTGCGTGGCTTTTTCGCGGTGGCTACACGCGGTGGCGTCTGGCGTTTGCCAGTTTTTTTTATTGCAGCCAGCGCGGCTGAGTCTGGCGAGGGCTGATTTACGGCTTCGGCAGTTTTCTTTTTCTTTGGCACAGGTGTTCAGTGGTTAAATGATTTCAACTCGTTATCGTTCATCGGCTCGTTCGCAAGTGCTTTCTCGCCCTCTTTGCAAGATCGGGTAAATTGCGGGAGACATGAAGCAATTCGTTCTCCGCTGGATTGTGACGACGGTTGCAGTGATGGTCGCGTCATCCATCATCCGCGGAATTCATTACGATACTGTCGCGGCTCTCATCGGGGCGTCACTGTTGCTGGGTATTCTCAACGCTTTTGTTCGGCCGATTTTGTTGATCCTCAGCGCGCCGGTCATTCTGCTAACGCTGGGCTTGTTCATTCTGGTTTTAAACGGACTCTTGCTGCTTCTAGTGCCGAGTGTCGTTGCCGGATTTCATGTGGACAGCTTCTGGAGCGCATTCTGGGGCGCGATCGTGATCAGCTTCGTGAGCTGGGTCTTGAGCGCATTTTTCCGCGGGAGCGATGGACGCGTGCATGTGTTGACGCATCACACGAACGTCAAGCGGGTCGGGGGAAGAGTGATCGAGGATGAGAAATGACGAAGCACGAATGACGAAGCACGAAGGAATGACGAAATCCGAATGCCGAAGCAGGAGAGATTCGGGCACCGATATCCATTCGATCATTTGAGCTTTGTCATTGTTTCGTCATTCGACATCCGTCATTTAATCCAAATATTTGCTAAGCCGGGAACGGAGTTCAGTCCGCGCGCGAAAAAGTACGCTTTTTACCGCCGGCACCGACAGATCAAGTACCTCGGCGATTTGCTCGTAGCTCAACTGCTGGTATCGGCGCAGCACGAGCGCCATCCGTTGGGTTTCTGGGAGCCGCTGAATCGCTTCTTCGATCGCCTGCCGCAGTTCCAACTCCAAAAGCGATGCGTCTGGCGCGAGGTTAGTCTCATCCTTCAAAGGCGGATCCTCCGCGCCCGGCTCTGATTGCAGGGGAACATGAGGACGACGCTTGGTGCGGCGCATCTCATTAAACACGAGGTTGCGCGTAATTTTCAACAGCCAGGTCGTAAACTTGGCGCGCGGAACATACCGACGCGCGCTTTTCCAAACCCGGATAAATACCTGCTGCGCGATGTCTTCCACGTCGGAACTGCTACCGAGCATGCGGGCGACCGTGCCCGCCACCAGGGTTTGATGCTTCTCGATGAGCTGCTCCAACGCCCGAGTATCGCCGCGGCCGACCAACTGCATCAGCCGCACATCATCGGCATCTTCTTCCGATCTGCCCTGGTTTCCTCGATCGTTCTGAGACATCGTGATTTAGACGTTGGAACACGGCAAAACTTGCCAGAAAAATGCGGCTCGGTCGTCCACAATCCTCGTGGCCATCGTTTTTGTTGCAACCCGCTAACCCTCTGTGCATGCTTCACGCGCGATTAACCAGAGTCCGCCGATGAACTATCAGCTCATTCCAAAAGAACTCCGACCGATCGCTGAGAAGGTCGAGGCGCAGCAACGGATTTCCGAAGGCGATGCGCTGACGCTTTATGGAACAAATGATCTTAACGCCCTCGGAATAATCGCCAACGTGGTGCGTGAGCGAAAGAACGGCAATTCCGCGACCTATATCCACAATCGGTATATCAACTACTCAAACATCTGCATCTTATCGTGCCAGTTCTGCGCGTTTGCCGCCAAGAAACGCGACGCCCACGCATTCGAATACGCAATTGACGAAATCGTTCAAGCCGTGACAGATGCGCTCCCCCTCGGCGTGACCGAGGTGCACATGGTCGGCGGATTACATCCCACCTTAAAAAAAGAGTGGTATCTCGATCTCTTGAAAAGACTGCGGGCGCTTGATCCGCAGCTGCATATAAAGGCATTCACTGCCATAGAAGTCCGCCATTTGGCTCAGCGAGTCTTCAAGATGCCGATTCGCGACACGCTGGAAATTCTTCGCGAAGCCGGGCTTGGTTCGATCACCGGGGGTGGCGCGGAGATTTTTGATCCGATCGTGCGCGATCAAATCTGTCGCGGCAAGGAAACCGCCGCCGAGTGGCTCGATGTGCATTGCACCTGGCATTCGATGGGTGGCCGCAGCACATGCACGATGCTATACGGACACATCGAGACGCTTGCTCATCGGGCTGATCACCTGCGGCAATTGCGGCAACTCCAGGATCAGACCGTCGGGTTCACTGGGTTTGTTCCTTTTGCGTTCGAGCCGACGCAATCCCACAACATCCTTGCCGACATCAAGCGCGCCTCCGCGTTTGAGCAACTGCGCAACCTAGCGGTGAGCCGTATTTACCTCGACAACATCGACCATCTGACGGCGTATTGGGTCAGCCTTGGATTACCTCTCGCGCAGGTCTCGCTCAGCTACGGTGTGGACGATCTTCACGGAACAATCCTGGAGGAAAAAATTTTCCATATGGCCGGCGCCACCACGCCGCAACAGCAAACAATCGCCGCGCTTGAACACGCTATTCGCGAAGCCGGCCGCGAGCCTGTCCAGCGCGACAGTCATTACCGGCATATTTCGCACCGGTTAGATGGGACGCACGCGGCCCCGGCGTCTGCGGAGCTTGCGTGCGCGTAAATAATCGTCCCCGAATTGTAGGGCGTCTGTGTCAGACGCCTGATTGTTTTGGCGTTTCACAGAAACGCCCTACAAATATTGTTTACGTTGAAATCCGTCCGCGTTGGTTGCGTTAAGTATTTAAATGCTCGTCCACTCATCCGCGGCTGGCCGGGCGAGGTTGAGTTCGACCATCCGTCCGCTTTGTGTCAGCGACTCGCGAAAGGCCAGCTCGAGGTCGCGCTTGTTTCCAGTTTCGAATTTCTGCGCAACCCGGTCTATCGGATCGTTGACGACGTTTCCATTTCATCCGATGGCCCGGTTTACAGTGTAATTGTCGCGCACAGCGGCGAGTTCTCGGACATCGAGGAAATCGAACTTGATCCGGCATCCAAAACCGCGGTCAATCTCTTGCGTTGTCTTCTTGCAGAGCTTGGATTGACCGCTCGTTTAACCGGCGCTGTTTCGGGGAGCGCAGAATCACGTCGCGCGCGTCTCATCATCGGCGATCAAGCGATTAGCTTCCGGCAAAAGCATGCCGGCGAATTTCAATTCTGGGATCTTGGTGAGCAATGGAAGCAACTTACCGGGCTTCCGTTTGTTTACGCGCTCTGGCTGATCCGGCCCGAAGTCCCCGATGCAAAGTCCATCGCTCAACGGCTACGCGGATTACGAGACGAAAATCTTGCCGACATCCAAGTGATTGTGTCAGACGCCGCTGATAAGAAACAGGAAATCACGCAGGAATTTCTCGATCGTTATTACAACGAGCATCTTCGATTCGGCTTTGGAACTCGAGAAAAGCAAGGCTTACAGACTTTCGCAGATCTTTGCGCGGAACACGGAGTGCTTCCAAAGCGGTCCCGCGAGTTTAGCTTGGCGTAAGAAGCTGCAGCGCAAAAGAGCGCCCCGCTTTTGCAATCCAATGCCGGGAATCAACCCTTGGCATCGGTTAAACCGAGGTCGACGTCATAAAGCTGCCAGCCTGAGCCTGTGAAATGGAACCGAAGCTTGATTCCATCACGATCGACGACAAAACTGCGCGGCCCGGTAAAGAACGCGTATTTCACTTTGGACAAGTCTTCGTTTTTGCCGAATTGGAAATGGAACTCTCGCGGGGCTTTCAGGTTCTTCAACGCTCCGGGATTTGAGAGCAACGCCGCGATTCCATCAGGTGTCACGTAAGCATCAATGATGGCGTCGATAAGCGTTGGTCCGAGGTTACTCCAGCGCTTGTGACTGCTCGTCCGGTTTGCGAAACGCGCCACCAGTTGCTTTTTCAGCGAAGCTCGGACCGCCGGAAAATCAACGCGCTTACTTATCGCTGCGGCATCGCGTGATTGGACGGCCGTCGTGAATCGCCAAAACGAAAAGTAAGGCGACGCGCCGTAAACCAGCAGAACGACAACGCAAATAATCACCAGCCAGCGAGTGAGTTTCATTTCGAGTGCAATTAGTTATGAGGGTTCGACCTGTTGTTGGATGTGGTGCACCATCGCGACCGCAGCAATCAGAACGATGGCTGCGATTACCTGATGCGGGTGGAGACTGGCATGGAAGAAACCCCAGGTGATGCAGACTGCGGCAAGCGTTTGCATCATTTCGAAGTAACCGGCTGTGGATGCGCGAGTGAGATGCAGTCCTTGAAAATAAATCAGGAGCGGAACCCCGCCTGAGATCGACGCGAGTAAAAGCAACAACACGATGGCCTTCATTGGATGCGCTTGCGCGGCCTCGGGCCAGAGCGCCGCACCGTTCAGTTTTCCGTAGGCCAAAAGAATAAGCGTCATGCAAGCGAGTCCAATCACGATGCGCAAACTGGAGGCGAGTCGCAGGGACATCCCAACCATCACACCCCGTCCGGCAACCGTGGAAAGACCCCAAAACAACGCGCAAATCAGCGCGTACCCTGTGCCCACGTTCAGGCCCGCGCGCTCAAATGAAACTCCGATCTGCGTCGGATACGCCACCGACACAAACACGCCTGCGATAATTGCGGCCCCAGCGTAAAGGAAGAACCGGCGAGCAAGGCGATCACCGAAAAGGAGGAACGCGCCGAGGGTTGAGATAACGGGCTGAATGTTCAGGACCACGTTTACCACCGTCGGATTGCCGTACTTCAGCGCCAGCGTGAAAAAGACCGTGCCCACCGCGGAACCGGCAAACCCCGAGAAAATCAAAAAGCCCCATGTACGCGCGCGCAGTCTCGGGATTTCGTCCAGTCGCGAGATCAGGATCGGAAGGAACATGATCAGGATAAAAACGTGTTCCCAAAAAACGATTACTTTTGCATCGAACAATTCGTTTAGCGGGATGCGCCACGCGCTTTCTGTTCCCCACAGCGCAGCGCCGAGGCCAACCAACCATGGGCCATAGACTGCGGTGCGTGTTTTGCGATTTTGCATCGGAACGGGTGTAACGTTCGTGAATGGCTGCGTCAACGGAATGAATCCCCGATCAAAGCGATGCGAGGATGCATCGCACTCCAAAGCACTTGTGTGCGAAATGAATAACGAGCTCGAATCAGTTTTGCGAAAGCCTGAGGAGTGCGCGCGTTCTCGCGCCAACGTTTATCCCGACAGTTCTACAAAACGATCAAACAAAGATTGACGCCACAATTTATGGTGTGCTAATTAACCTCAGACACTATGCGTTGCCCCAAATGCGGGTCGCGTGACGATAAAGTCATCGATTCCCGTCAATCGCGTGACGGTTCCAGCATCCGTCGTCGCCGCCAGTGTCTAAAGTGCAAATACCGCTACACAACTTATGAGGAGATCGAGCGTTCGGACCTGCGCGTGATAAAAACCAACAGAACGCATGAGCCGTTCGACCGTCGCAAACTTGCTGGCAGCATTGCCAAAGCCTTCGAGAAGCGTTCCACAAGTTTGCTTACATTGGAGGACATGGTGGACGAGATCGTGCACGAACTCGAGACCAGCGGACGCGAAGTTCCCTCGTCACTGATTGGCTCGCGCGTGCTCGAGAAACTGCGCGGGATCGATGAGGTCGCTTACTTGCGTTACGCGTCGGTTTACCAGCGCTTTCAGGACGTCGACCAATTCGTGGATGCGATCCACACGTTGGGACGCCGAATAAAACCAAATGCGCTTCAGCGGGAATTGTTTCCTCCTGAAACAACAAAAGAGAATGCGAACATTGCCCGTCGTTCGCGAGAGGGCGCAATCAAAAATCATGGTCGCGTTTAAGGAAGAATTCCCATATCTCAGGACAACCTCGGGACAACTCTTCGAGTTCAACCGTGACTGGCTTCACGCGGCGCTCACGCGGGCCGCTGACGAGGCGGGTTACCCCGGCTGGTGGCTCACCGAACACGTGACCGAAAGCATTGCCTTTTATCTGCACCTGCGAAATGACGAAAACGTCGTCGCTTTCAATCAGCTGTCGCAAACGGTGCGCGACGTGTTGGAGGCGATTGGTTACAAGGAGATTTGTCGGCACTTTACGCCCGCACCGCCGCCCGTTTCCATTTCGTTGGTCGAAATTGCTTATTGTGCCGGTGCTGGCTACGAGCTTGCATTTTTCGGTCTGTTGGAAAAGCGCATCGACGCCTTGATCGCAGCCGGTGCGGACAACCTTCGCCTTTCGTCGCTGCAATTTTGTGTGAAGCATCTGCGCGGCACGAAAACGTGGACGCGCGCCTGCGACGCATTGCGCGAAGAAATTGTCTGCTTCGTTCGCGAAAAACTGGCCTTCGCCACCGATCGGACGCGGCTTGATTGTTCGTTACGCTGATGAAACGCTAGGGCTAATGACGATTTTCGAAAAAATTATCGCCCGCCAAATCCCAGCTAAAATCATTTGGGAAGATGAGGACGCGGTTGCGTTTCACGACGTGGATCCCCAAGCGCCAGTGCATGTCCTGATCGTGCCGAAGAAGGCGGTTCCCCGTCTTGCGGAAGCGACCGATGCGGACGCTGCGCTTCTCGGCAAATTGCTTCTGGTCGCGCGCAACGTGGCGAAGGAGTTGGAGCTTTCCAGTGGGTACCGAGTCGTGATCAACTGTGGACCTGACGCAGGTGAAAGCGTGCCGCATCTGCATGTGCATTTGCTAGGGAAACGCGCACTGGCATGGCCGCCTGGATAAGGTAACGCAAGCGTCCACGCTTGCCTGTCGGCTGCTCGCAAGCCAGAGGCTTGCGCCACTTTATTCACGCACAAGCGCCCAATCGATTCCGATGATGCGCTTTTCTGCAAAGCGCTTTAGCGATTTTGGAAAGATTAGATATCGCGCTTCTCTACTTTCCTTAAAGCCGACTATCCCGAAATCGATTCCACTTTCGCTCTTCAGGATTGTCATCACACGGGCTTTCTTGATTTGTGATTGGAGGTGGCGGTCAGCGAGCGGCTTCTGCCACAGCGTGTAGACCTGCGGTTTACCGCACTTTTGGATTATCTGGGAGAAGCGTGCCGTTTTGATTTTGAGAAGTTTCATTGCGAATCACTGGATCGGCGCTGGAGTGACGCGGTCGACCAAAAAAAGAAGCCCGCCAGAGAACTACGGCAAGGAGGATCATACTACCGTTGCTGCATTCCTGCCCTGGCGGGATTTGTAAGTCCTCAATCCATAGCCCCTGACGGAGGAGAAATTTCCTCGCACCAGAAAGATACGCAACTCAAAAACGCATTGCCATGTCAGTGCGATTTGTGTGCGCCTGTCGGCAAACGCATCAGCGCATTGACAGTGCGTTGCGCTTCTGTTTGTATCGATCGCGTGAAATGGTTCGCGTTTCTCCTACTTGGTTTTGTTTTCGTTGCGGCGACGTCTTGCACAACGCTTGTCAATCGGCGTGATCTTTACAGCCCTGAGCCTGCGCCTGATTCGTTGGAAGCGGCGCGGCAGTGGTACGGCGTCACGACTACGAGCACGACCATGACAATCCGAACACAAAGAGCAGCGGGAGACATCGCGGCGCCGGATTTTCGTTACTAGAGGTAGGGACGCCGCGCTGCGGCGTCCGGACGGCGCAGCGCGCCGTCCCTACCGGTCAGCCAAAAGGAAGATTCATTTTTATTCTCGCCACATCTGTCCGGTCGACGCACGCTGCTTTGGCCAGCCGGCGCTTGCGCTTCGCGTTTTTCGTCGACATCAGGTGGCGTCGCGAGGAACGCGTTCTCAAGACCTTTCCACGGGCAGTAATCTTGAAGCGTTTCGCCACTGCTTTTCGCGTTTTGCTGCGTGCAACGGACTTCGGCATACGGCGTGAAAGTTAATTCGGGCAGGCGCAATGACAAACGCTTTGTTGTAGGGCGTCTTTGTCAGACGCCGGAATAGGCTTGCTGGCGCGAGCGGATCAAACGCCTACAATTTGTCGGATGCAATCTTCCGCACGGAAACCGCCGCAGGTCATCATTGTCGGTGCAGGCTTTGGAGGGCTTGAGGCAGCAAAGAAGCTTGCGTGTGAAGACGTGCGTCTGACGCTAATCGACCGCACAAACTACCACCTGTTTCAGCCTTTACTTTATCAGGTGGCAACAGCCGCGCTCTCGCCCGCTGACATTGCCGGCCCAGTGCGCGCAATCTTGAGCAAATGTAAAAACGTCGAAGTCATCCTGGCCGAGGTGGAATCCGTCGATGTCGAAACCAGAAAAGTAAGAACGAAAGACCGGGTATTTGATTATGACTATCTCATCCTCGCCACTGGCGCGCGGCACTCTTACTTTGGACGTGACGAGTGGGAAAAACTCGCGCCGGGATTAAAAAGTCTTGAAGACGCGGTTGAGCTACGACGGCGGATCCTTTTAGCGTTCGAATACGCGGAACAAATTGAAGACGACGCGGCGCGCAAGGCGGCGATGACGTTCGTTATCATCGGCGGTGGCCCGACCGGTGTTGAGATGGCGGGTGCGATCGCCGAAATCTCGCGCTACACGCTCGCTAAAAATTTTCGCCATATCGATCCATCTCAGGCACGCGTGATCCTCATCGAAGGCGCTCCGCGCCTGCTTGCCGCGTATCCGCCGGACTTGTCCGAGAGCGCGCGAAAACAATTGCTCGAACTCGGCGTAGAAGTGCGCACGAACGCGCGCGCCACGAACATTACCGAGGAAGGTGTGCAAGTGGATGGCGAATTTATTCCGTGCCGCGTGAAAATCTGGGCGGCCGGCAACATTGCGTCGTTCGTCGGAAAAACGCTCAGCGTACCGGTTGATCGTGTTGGCCGGGTTATTGTGCATGACGACCTCACCATTCCGGGACATCCGGAAGTTCAAGTGATTGGCGACCTGGCAAATTTTTCGCATCAAACTGGAGAGCCTTTGCCGGGAGTCTCGCCCGTGGCGATGCAGCAGGGGCGCCACGCAGCCCGCAACATTTTGCGAATGATACGCGGCGAAAAGCCCAAGCCATTTCGGTATTTCGATAAGGGAAGCATGGCTACGATCGGCCGGAACAAGGCCGTTGCGGACCTAAAATTTTTTCACCTCAGCGGGCTTCCCGCTTGGCTGACGTGGTTATTCGTGCACATCATCTTCCTCGTCGGGTTCCGCAATCGGCTGCTAGTGCTCCTTCAATGGGCATGGGCGTATTTATCCTTTGATAAAGGTGCACGTTTGATCACGCGCAATTTTCAGTCGGAACACAGGCCGCCTGCGTGAAAAGCACTGTCATGTTGAACGAAGTGAAACATCTCTGATTATTTTTTCGTTTCCCTCAGCAGCAGCGATTAGGGATTCTTCGCGTCTTTTCAAAATGACAGTTCCGGAAATCGTTTTGCGCAATTTGCAGCGAAAGATCTCAGTCAATGTTGCGGAACTCGAAGAGTTCGCGGGCAACGCCATGCAGCATTCTTTGCAGTTGCACCCGCGAAAGCGAACTGACTTGCGCAAGCTGAAGGAAATCTTCATTTGGTTGGTTTCAGATCGGCGGATGGCACTTTTGCATCGGAAGTTTCTCGGGCAATCGGGGCCGACTGACGTGCTGACTTTTCAACACGGCGAAATTTTTGTCAGTGTCGACACCGCACGACGCCAGGCACGCGCGTTTGGAAATTCGTTACTGCCCGAGTTGAAGCTGTACATCGTCCATGGGCTCTTGCATCTGCACGGGTTTGACGATCAATCGCCAGTTGAGGCCCGCAGGATGAAGAATGCGCAGGAGAAAATTCTGCGCTGTGCATTGTCATGTTGAGCGAAGCGAAACATCTCTGGATTTTTTGCCTGCCCGGTTGGAAAGAATGGCCAGAGATCCTTCGCTCCGCTCAGGATGACAATTGCGTCACGAACCGTTGGCCTTTTTGGATTTGGAGCGCTTCACAGGTTTGAACTGAGAACGGCGTATGTTAGCGTTTTTTATGAGCGTTGAGCCACTTGAAGCCGAAGTGGCGCTCCCTCTAACTCCCAGAATTCCGTGTCCAAAGAGTGCCGGACCGTCCACTATCGGCGTACCGACAATTGAAAAAGAAACACGTACGGAAGAGGAGCTCGATTTACCATGGCACGTGGTGGTCCACAATGACCCGGTAAATTTGATGAGCTACGTAACGATGGTTTTTCAGCGCGTCTTCGGTTATCCGCGCGAGAAAGCGGAGAGGCACATGTTAGAAGTGCATCAAAAAGGACGTTCGATTTTATGGAGCGGCATGCGCGAACGAGCCGAACTCTATGTGCAACAACTGCACGGTTACCTTCTACTCGCCACAATTGAGAAGGTTTCCTAGTCATGGAGATTTGCCGGCGCAAGAACCAGATCGAAATCTCCGAACTTGACCCATTTCTTGCCGAACTGCTTCGGCAGATTCCCGCAAGCGCCAACACGGAAGGTGCGCCCGCCGCCGAACAACGAATCTTCAGCCTCCCGATAAACGGTAAGGAGCCGGAAATGTGCGCCGAGTGGAAGATGTATGTTGAACCTGAATTGCGCCGTCTTTTTGAGACGGCGACCCAGACCGTGGGCGCCGATCTGGAACAACTAAATGGAAACGAACAAACTCTCGCAAACCGCACCCTGCGCATCCCGACCAAACATGCCGACGCGTGGTTGAGCGCGCTGAATCAGGCTCGGCTTGTCATCGCTGCAAAAAACAATTTTACCGAGTCGGAACTGAGCGATCACCTTCGTTCCCCGATTGGATCCCGCCGCGACCTCAGCTTGTTCCAGGTAAACTTCTACGGCTTTCTGCAGGAGTTCATCCTCCGCGAAATGGATACCTAGTAGAGGCGATTTCCCTTAATCGCATGTAGCCGCTTCGCTGTGCGAAGCGTCCGCGTCGCCTACAGGACGACAGCTACATGGAAGACTGTCTTCTCAACGGTCGTTCCTCGCCGCAACCGTTTGCGGCGCGTGGTTCTTCACCTCCACCTGCGCGCTCACTTTTTGAAGACCCGACGTGAGAGCTTGAATTTGTGCCTCCTGTTGCGCGAAGCTCTTCTGTTGCTGGGCGACCGTTGATTTTAGCTGCGCAACCGCCGATTGCTGTTTTTCAATCGTGCATTGTTGCTCCTGAACTCTTTTGTGCTCTTTAAGGAATTCATTGAGTAACATCGCATTCACCGCATCGTAGCGCACAGTGCAGGGCCTTCCTTCCTTGTCTCGGACTACCAAGCTAGGATTGACCTTTTCAACTTCCTCGGCTACCAAGCCAAATTGCGACTTGCCATAGGGGTCAATTTCATGCTTGTAGCGGAAGGTCACTGGCCGTAGTGCCAGAAGCGCGGTGCTGGCATCGCCCATGGTCTGTATGTCCTGCTTAAAACGGGCAGACGAGGTGATCATTCCAAGCTGGCCAGATGAATTCACAAATACCTGACTTCCGTCGACGTTCGTGCCAAAAATGCCCGCAATGAAAGTCAGTGCCTGCGTCCCTTGTGTGCCGATCCGAATTGTATTGCTCTCGCCGTTCGCACCTTGGTTGCCGATATCGATGTTGTTATCGCCGGTACTGAGACTTAAGCCGCTGGCAGCGCCTAGGGCAATGTTATTACTGCCGGTATTGAAATAGAGCGCGGCAACGCCATCAGCTGTGTTGAAGTTGCCATTTGTATTGATACCGAGCGCGCTAGCGCCAGTGGCCGTATTGTAGCGCCCAACTGTATTCTTTTGGAGAGCGTCTGTGCCTGTCGCCGTATTGTGGTCGCCACTTGTGTTGCTTTGAAGTCCGGCATAACCTGCCGCAGTATTCTCACTGCCATTGTTAACCTGGAGGGCTAAAGCACCAATGCCGGCGTTGTAGCTGCCGCTGTTGAGGGTCGTGCCCCCGCATGCTGAAACACCGAGCGCCGTGTTGTACGTGCCATTGCTGAAAAAGAGCGCGTTGACGCCATTGGCAGTATTGTAGTTGCCGACTATGTTGTTCTCGAGTGCTTGATAGCCTGTGGCAGTGTTGTCGAAGCCGATTGTGTTGTGAGGTAGGGCGTCAGCCCCGATCGCCGTGTTGGCACCGGCGTTTTGGTTGCCGACGAGCGCTTGGAAACCGACCGCAGTATTGAGGTTGCCTGTGGTGTTCTGGGCCAGTGCTCGATAACCGGTGGCCGTGTTGTCGTCGCCCGACCTGCCGTTAATGGTCGTGTTCGAAAAGAGCGCCTGATAGCCAGCGGCTGTATTGTCGTTGCCCTGTAAGTTGTTTAACAGCGCATTAAAACCTATTGCCGTGTTGGAGTTGCCGGTTTGATTGAATTCGAGCGCGTTGAAGCCGAAACCTGAATTGTCAAAGCATAGGGTCAAATGTGTCAGCACTCCAGCGCCGTCGGCAGTGTTTTGATTTGGTAGCACGCCGCCCAGATCTGTCGCTCGCGCCTTTGGCGAAAGTGCGAAGCACGCGAGCATAAACGCTGCGGACGCGGAATAGATGGTGTTGGTTATAGTTTTCATCTTTGTTTTTCGTTTGGATTTGTGGCTTTTGGATTATCTGGGTGGAAACTGATTTAATTCTCTTGAGTTGCGACACTGATCACTGAAGCTGTTCCCTGTGATCTGAGCGGCCAGCACCTGTGCTGAGCGCCGTATATTTTTGTTTTCATGGGTGTCGTTGCCATTTCTTTACATTGTCATTGGCGTTCTACTCGGATAAACGATAACTGGGATTAAAACCGATCAGCGAATTACAAGAATCTTTTCGGGGGAAACGAATGAACACCGAACCGGAATCGGCTAATTCGGTTTCGGCGGGACGGATTCCGAGAGACTCGCACCCCGCAGGTCCGAACGAGGTGACACAGCTACTGGCGGACTGGAGCCATGGCGATCATGCTGCGTTCGAAAAGCTGATTCCCCTCATTTACGAGGAACTTCGGCACCTCGCTCATCGTTACATGGAGGGGCAACGCCCGAACCACACGCTGCAGACGACAGCGTTGGTGAACGAGGCGTATTTGCGCCTGACAGATCAGAGCAGGCCAAACTTTGCGAACAGGTCACATTTTTTTGCCGTGGCGGCAAAAGCGATGCGTCAGATCCTGGTCGATTATGCGAAAGCGCAGCAACGCCAAAAGCGCGGCGCGGGTGCAACCAAAGTAGAGTTAGACGAGGCAGCGTTGATCTCGCCGGAACAAACAAATGACATTCTCGACGTTAATGAGGCATTGGACCGACTGGCGCTGCTCGATTCCAGAAAGGCCCGCATAGTGGAGCTGAGGTACTTTGGCGGACTGAGTCAGGATGAAATCGCTGAGGTATTAAGGATTTCGACGGTGACTGTTCGCCGTGATTGGGTTTTTGCCCGAGCATGGTTGTACACGGAATTGCACAGCGCGGCCTGAATGAGATAAAGTCCTCGCTGCCACGGAACAGGGCCGGTCAAACATGACGCTGGCACACTTACGAATGGTTGAGGAGACCTTTCACGCGGCGCTGGGTTGCGAGCCGCGTCAGCTCAGCGCATTTCTGGATACGACGTGTGCTGGCGATGAAATCTTACGCGGTAAAGTTGAAGCGTTGTTAGCTTCACATCAACGAGCGGGGAGTTTTATCCAGACCCCCGTCGCTGCGCTTGCTGCGACAATCGTCGAAAACGGACAGGCTGGATTGCTGATTGGTCAAATGATCGGGCATTTCAAAATTTTGAAACCGATCGGCGCTGGCGGAATGGGTGAAGTTTATCTTGCTTCGGATATCACGGTTGGCCGAAGCGCGGCGCTCAAGATCCTGCCGTCATACCTCACACATGACACGGACCGGCTGAAGCGCTTTCAGCAGGAAGCGCGCGTTGTAGCTGGCCTTAACCATCCAAATATCGTGACCGTTTATGAGGCCGGGGTGCATGATTCTGTCCAATACATTGCCAGCGAGCTGATTGAAGGCGAGACGCTGCGTCAATGTCTCGCGCGCGGACCCGTGCAGCTGGATGAAGCGGTTGAGATTGCTCTTCAAGTAGCTAACGCGCTCGCTGCCGCCCACCAGGCCGGGGTCGTACATCGAGACATCAAACCGGAGAACGTCATGCTGCGCCCGGATGGATACGCGAAAGTGCTCGACTTTGGAATTGCAAAGCTTGCCGAACGCGAAGTCCCGAGCGCGATGGAGGGCAAACAAACATTGTTACTAGCTGACACCAACCTGGGGGCGATCGTTGGCAGTGTTCGTTACATGTCTCCGGAACAAGCACGTCACGCTGACCGCAGGATTGACAGGCGCACCGACATCTGGAGTCTCGGCGCGATGCTTTACGAGATGGTGACAGGACACGCGCCGTTTACCGGCGATACACCAAGCGAGATCATCGCCGCGATGTTAGCAACCAAGCCGCCACCCCTCAGTAGCTATAGGAAACAGGTTCCCCGTGAGCTTCAGCAGATCGTCAGTAAGGCGCTGCGGAAGAACCCCGACGAACGGTATCAGAACGCGAAGGAACTGCTCGACGCGCTTAAAGCGCTGCGTCACAACCTCGAGTTCGCGGCTGAGCTGAAATGCTCTGCTGCTACGCGTTTATGGCTGGGATGGACACGCTCACCGACGGCTGTGGGACTAACTTTGCTGGGCGCGGTTTTGGCTGCGGCATGCCTGTTTTATTGGGTCGGGAAGCCGACGAATAACCCAGTGCCCGAAAAGAGTATCGCTGTGCTTCCGTTCGAATATCTGAGTGACGACAAGCAAAACTCTTTTTTTGCCGATGGTGTACAGGATGAAATCTTAAGCGATTTGGCGAAAGTCGCTGATTTGAAAGTGATCAGTCGCACGAGCGTCATGCAATATAAAGGCGGGATCGCGCGCAATCTGCGCGAGATCGGACGGCAACTTGGCGTGGCGCATGTCCTAGAAGGAAATGTCGAGCGCTCCGGTAATCGCGTGCGAGTCAATGCGCAGTTGATCGATGCGCGCACGGACCAGCATCTATGGGGACAGATTTACGATCGCGACATCTCGGATGTGTTTGCCATTCAAAATGAGATTGCAGAAACGATTGTCGGGCAGTTGCAGGCAAAACTTTCGTCAAGTGAAACGGAAGCAATCGAACGTTTCCCGACAAGCGACATCACGGCATTCGATCTGTACACGCGCGCGAAGAATCTTCTTCTGAGGACACGCATTGACAGTAACGAGAGAATGAATTTGTTGCAGGCAGCTGATCTGCTGAATCAGGCCGTCTCGCGCGATCCGTCTTTTTTCGATGCATATTGCCAACTCGCCTGGGCTCATGACTTCCTTTACTTCCTTGGCCACGACCATACATCCGCGCGGCTGGCGTTAGCGGAAGCGGCCATCCAGGCGGCGTCTCGCCTTCGCCCGGATGTTGGCGAAACGCACCTCGCGCGCGCGCAAAATCTTTATTGGGGATACCTCGATTATGACGGCGCTCTGGCTGAACTGGAGGTTGTCCGTCAGACCTTGCCCAATGAACCCCGGCTATTTCAATTGAAGGCTTTCATCGAGCGCCGTCAGGGACGCTGGGAAGAAGCCATACGAAGCTTTGAGCGTACCATTGCGCTCGATCCGCGCAACCTTTTCACACTGCAGCAGACTGCGCACAGTCACGAACTTCTCCGGCGCTATGCTGAAGAAAAATCGGTGTACGATCGCATACTGGCTATCGATCCCAACGATGCTGTTACCAAAGCAGAGCGTGCGCTTGTGGAATTGAATTGCCAGGCCAATACCGCGCCGTTGCATGAGACAATCGATGCAATTCAGGCCACGAATCCTGCCGGAATGCCGGCTATCGCCGATGAGTGGCTCATGTGCGGCCTCGGCGAACGCGACGCTATTGCTGCAAAAAATGCCCTGATCGCTTTGGGTGAAAACAGGTCCAACCTGGGCAGCGACAGCGTTTCTTTAACTCGCCTTTTCGTGGAAGGCGTTATCGCTCGTATGACGAAAGACGATGCCAAAGCGCGGTCAGTGTTTATTGCTGCCCGTGCGGAGCAGGAGAAAACAGTCCAAGCGCAACCGGATTACGGTCCGGCATTGTGCGTGCTTGGGTTGATTGACGCCGGCCTTGGGCGCAAGGAGGAAGCGCTGCGCGAAGGCCGGCGGGCGGTTGAACTTCTGCCCGTGGAGAAAGATTCGATCAATGGCACAGCGATAATTAAGTATTTGGCCATGATCGCTGCGTGGGTTGGTGACAAGGACCTCGCCTGCGAACAGCTTGCGATCGTCATCCGCTATCCGAGCGGCCTTAGCTATGGCCAATTGAAACTGCTGCCGTTCTGGGATCCGCTACGCGGCGATCCGCGTTTTGAACAAATCGTCGCCTCCCTCGCGCCGAAAGCGAATTAATCAACCCGGCTCCGCCAAGATGGCGTTCAGGATGGGAACGGAATGGTCACCAAAATTCACGTCATCGGTGGCAGTGTCATGTTGAGCGAAGCGAAACATCTCTGATTTTCGGTTATTGTTCGACAAAGAAAGAATCTGAGATTCTTCGCTCCGCTCAGAATGACATTTACACAGGTTAGGCTTGCTTCTTGGCCTTTACCATGGCCATGAGGCGTTCCTTGATTGCGTCGGACGACTTCGCCGGACGCAGACTCAGCGCGAATGCTTCGTGCAACGCATAGCATTTGCTGATGAAGTCTTCGGCTTTTTTGCCGAATTTTTCCCGGGCTTCCTCGAACTCTTGGAGTTCTTCGGCCTCCAGCGCGCCGATCACGTAAAGTCGGGACTGATTTTGAAACTGCTCAAAGTTCATCTTTCAGGTCCTTGAGGCCTTCATATATTTTTTTCAGGCCTAATTCAAGCCGCGTCTTTACGGTGCCCAATGGTGTATTCGTTTTCGCCGCGATTTCGCGCTGGCTCATGCCTCTGAAAAATGCGAGGTCGATTGCCTGCTGCTGGGCCGGTGGCAGGCTGCTGATCACCTTGCGGATCAGCACGCGCGTGTCGCCCAACACAATTTCTTCTTCGGTAGCGTTGTGCACCCATGCGTCTGGCTGCTGTTCCGTTTCATTTTGCAGGCGTTCCTCCGCGCGCGCGTAAGCCTGTTTTTTGCGCAGGCCATCGATGGCCCGTCGCCGGGCGAGTGTCACCATCCAGCCGAGCGGTTTGCCCTTTTGTTCGGAGAAATTTTTGGCCTGGTTCCAGATCTCCATGAAAATCTCCTGCAAAAGATCGTCGGCCTCAGCCTCGTTGTGAATGACTCGCAGGATCAGCGCCTTCAGAATGCCGTTGTAGCGATCGTAGAGCTGAGACAGCGCATCGGCGTCGCCAGCCTGGATGCCCTTCATCAATTCGGAGTCGCTCGGCGCTCCGGGTTCAAGTGTTGGAGCGATCGTGTGCGCTCCCGCCCGCGAATGTGCCATTCGGCCACGTTTCTTGCCTCTGGGCGAAGAAGTTAGTTCAGGACTTTCCATGCGTGATAAAAACTGCCGTCAACAAAAGGGATCGAGTACTGCTACGGTAATCGAGTGTGTTAACCTTAACGGACGCATTGGTTTCGAAAATGCAAAATCGATCAATTGCGCTGCACGTTTCGTGCGTCAAGAGTTAATCCATGGCACAGGGGGATATCAATACAACCGTCGATCCGCTTTGGTTCAAGGACGCCATCATCTACGAGCTACACGTTAAAACATTTTGCGACAGTGATGGCGACGGCATGGGCGATTTTCGCGGGCTCATGGAGAAGCTGGATTATCTGCAGGAACTTGGCGTCACGGCGATCTGGTTGCTGCCGTTTTATCCATCTCCGATGCGCGACGACGGGTACGACATTGCCGATTATTTTGATGTAAATCCGAATTTCGGGACGCTCGACGATTTCCGGGCGTTTCTCGACGCCGCGCACGACCGAAACCTGCGCGTAATTACCGAATTGGTGATCAATCACACGTCGGATCAAAATCCGTGGTTCCAAAAATCGCGACGCGCTGTTGCACGCTTCGGCGCTGTTGCGGCGGGTGGGGACCGCGGCAGCGCAAGAGCGACCGGGGTCACCGGCCCCGGCTACAGCGATGAAGACCTCGCTTACAAAGACTTTTATGTCTGGAGCGAAACGCCGGAAAAATACAAGGACGCCCGAATCATTTTCAAGGATTTCGAGACATCGAACTGGGCATGGGACCCGTTGGCGAAGGCCTACTACTGGCATCGCTTTTATTCGCATCAGCCGGACCTCAATTTCGATAATCCAGCCGTGCACGATGCCGTGAAGAAGGTCTGCGATTTCTGGCTGTCGATGGGTGTAGACGGACTTCGGCTCGATGCGATCCCGTATCTTTACGAACGGGAAAACACGAATTGCGAGAATCTTCCCGAGACACACAAGTATCTTCAGGAACTTCGCGCCCACGTGGACGCGAAGTTTCCGAATCGCATGCTGCTTTCAGAGGCCAATCAATGGCCGGAGGACGCAGCTGCATATTTTGGGAAGGGCGACGAGGCGCACATGAGTTTTCATTTCCCGCTTATGCCGCGCATGTTCATGGCTCTCCAGATGGAGGACCGGTTTCCGATTATCGACATCATGGAGCAGACGCCGTCGATCCCGGACAATTGTCAGTGGGCAATGTTTCTGCGCAACCACGATGAGCTCACGCTGGAAATGGTGACCGACGAGGAGCGCGACTACATGTATCGAGTCTACGCGACCGATCCGCACGCGCGTATCAATCTCGGCATCCGCCGGCGGCTGGGCCCGCTGCTTGCAAATAATCGCCGAAAAATTGAGCTGCTCAAAACCCTCCTGTTCTCCATGCCCGGCACACCGATCATCTACTACGGCGATGAGATCGGCATGGGTGACAATTTTTACCTCGGCGATCGCAATGGCTGCCGCACACCGATGCAATGGAGCCCGGACCGCAACGCGGGGTTTTCACGGGCAAATCCGCAACAGCTTTATTTGCCGGTCACTATTGATCCCGAGTATCACTACGAAGCGGTTAACGTCGAGAACCAGCAGAAAAATCTTTCGTCACTGTTGTGGTGGACACGTCGCGTGATCGCCATGCGGAAAAACTTCAAGGCTTTCTCGCGTGGCTCTCTTGAATTTTTGAATCCGGACAATCCGAAAGTGCTGGCATTCCTTCGCCGCTTTGAAAATGAGACGATCGTGATGGTCGCAAATCTTTCGCGCTTCTCGCAGTCCGCCGAGCTGGATCTCTCGCGTTTTGCGGGCTGCGTGCCGATGGAAGTTTTTAGCCGCAATCTATTTCGGCCGATCAGGAAAACGCACTACGTCATTACACTCGGGCCCCACGCCTACTACTGGTTCGCGCTGCAGGCGCCCATCGACGCGCGCCGCGCGTCGAAGAAACACGTCATCCCAACCATCAAGGCACCAGCTCAGTTGGAGGCGCTGCTTGGCAACAGCCAGCGAGAACAGCTCGAGCGCGATGTTCTTCCAAATCATATCCAGAATTCCCGCTGGTTCGGTTCCAAAGCACGCAGCTTTCGGAATCTAAAAGTTACAGAGCAGGTCGGTTTTTCGGCTGATGCCGATGGCGCGCAACTCTGGTTCATCGACGTAAATTATTTGGATGCTCCGACGGAAAGGTATGCCATACCGGTAAAGATCGCGTCGGGCGAAGCGGCGCACTCCATTACGCAAAACGCGTCGCAAGCGATCGTGGCGCATTTCGGACGAAAGAATGGCGCCGTCCTGTGCGATGCCATTTGGGACGCTGCGTTTCGTTCGCAATTGTTCGACGCCATTGTACGCCGTCGGACACTCGAATCTCAGGCAGGACAATTTGTCGGCCTAACAACCTCGGGTTTCGAGTCGCAAGACGTCGATGTCTCCGCCAACTCGCACGTCCTTAGCGCGGAACAGAGCAACTCTTCGATGCTCTTTGACAATAAATTTTTTCTGAAACTCTATCGGAAACTCGAGGACGGCATAAACCCTGACGTGGAAATCACGCGATTCCTGACCGAGAAAACCGATTTTCCAAACGTGCCAGCTTTTGTCGGAGCACTCGAATATCGCCGGCCAAAGGCGGACCCAACGGTTGTTTGTCTCCTGCAACGCGCAATCGCCAATGAAGGCAACGTTTGGACGCTCACGGTTGACGCCCTGGGCCGCTACTACGAGCGCGTGTTGGAGCGCAAAGGGGATTTTCAGAGTGAAACCGCGCTGCCAGGTGCTCTTCTCGAGGAACTGGTTGGCGGCGTGTATCCCGAGAAGGTCAAGCTGCTGGGGCAGCGGACAGGCGAACTACACCTCGCACTCGCATCGAGGAATGACGATCCCGCGTTCGCGCCGGAACCGTTCAACGCCATGGCACAGCGCTCCGTTTACCAAAGCATGCGCACATCCCTGCGCCGCGCGTTTACGTCGTTGGAGAAGAAATTGTCGGACGTCCCTGCGAAATTCCGAAGTGAAGCCCGGGAAGTGCTCGCTGCGGAAAAAGAGATATTGGCGCGCGAAAAACGATTGCTCGATCGTCGAACGAACGCCGCGAAAATCCGGATTCACGGCGACTATCATCTGGGGCAGCTGGTTTATACCGGCAAAGATTTCGTCATTCTTGATTTCGAAGGAGAACCTGCGCGTCCTCTGAGCGACCGTAAAATGAAACGATCCGTGCTGCGCGACGTCGCGGGCATGATGCGCTCCTTCCAATATGCCGCGTACGCCGCTCTCTGGCAGCAAGCGCTGCGCAAAGAAGACGTGCCTTTCCTTGAGCGCTGGGCTGATCTCTGGTATCGCCAGACGAGCAGCATGCTTCTGCAAAGCTATCTAAAAACGACCAGCGGCGCGGTATTCATCCCCACAAACAGCGACGATCTCCATATCATGCTCGAAGCGTACCTGCTCGACAAAGCCGTTTACGAAATCGGTTACGAACTAAACAATCGCCCAAACTGGGTGCTCATCCCCATTCGCGGGATTAAACACATTTTGCAAACAGCATGAAAATGATCCACAGGTTCCGCGAATCACCGATTAATAAAATCAGATTGCATAAATCTGTGTAAATCTGCGTAATCTGCGGAAGACAAAGTCTATGAATCAACATCTCGACAAAATCGATAATGACATTGCAGCGAAACATCTTTTGAAACATCCGTTTTATCTCGCGTGGACGCGTGGGGAACTGAGCAGGGAAACCCTCGCCGATTATGCACGGCAGTATTACCAGCACGTTGCGGCGTTTCCGACGTATCTCTCGGCGATTCACGCAAGCTGCGATGATCAATCGACACGCAAGGAATTGCTCAAAAATTTGAGCGACGAGGAGGCTGGCTCACCAAATCATCCAGAGCTTTGGCTCAACTTTGCGGAAGGTCTTGGCGTCTCTGCCCGGGATGCACAGAACGCAGAGAAATGGCCTGAAACCAAAAACTTGATCGACACGTTCCGATCAGTTTGCCGCGACGGATCAACCGCTGAAGGTCTGGCGGCGCTTTACGCGTACGAAAGTCAAATCCCGGCGATCTGCGAATCCAAAATTTATGGACTGAAAAACCATTACGGTTTCGCTGATCCCACACATTACGAATACTTCAGTGTGCACATCGAAGCGGATCGTGAACACTCTGCTGCCGAGCAAAGGCTGCTAGGCGGATACGTCGGCAATCAGAATTTTGAATCCGTGAGAGCATCCGTGAATCGTGTCCTAGACGCGCTTTGGGAAATGCTTTCCGGAGTGTGCCATCGCCACGCGATTGCGTGCTGACGGTGCTTTGCGCGCGCGAGCGCGTTGGGATGTGGCAGGGACATCGCGCTGCGATGTCCGGACGCCGCAGCGCGGCGTCCCTACCAACTATTGCGGTCGCAAAACCAGGAACGACCGCGCCCGATGGCGACAGACAGATAAAACCTGCCGCTGGTTGGGATCGAGCGCTCCGGCGATCTTGTTGTAATCGGAAACTGACGTGACAGGCTGTTGATTGATTTCTTCAATCACGTCGCCCTTCTGCAATTCTGCGATGCCGCTGTCGGGATCGACGTCGGTAACCAGGACTCCTTGCACATTCGGAGGCAGATCAAGCTGGCGCGCTCTTTCCGGAGTGAGTTCGTCGACGTGAATTGATGCCAGTGGATTGTCAACAGTTTCCTGGTCGTCAGGCTGTTGCGGGCCTTGTGGCTGCGGTTGGTTTCCGCGAGGTAGAACGCGCGCGCTTTCAATATCAACTGGTTGTTCTTTAATCCGCGTTTTTACCGTTAAGGGTTTTCCGTTGCGGACGACTTGAAGCTCTACCTGCTTATCCAACGGCGCCTGGGCGACCAATGTGCGAAGCGCCCTAAGATTCTGCACCTCGTGTCCGTCGAACTTAAGGATGACATCGCCCGGTTGCAGGCCGGCCTGTTCTGCCGGCGATCCGGAGACCACTTCGCCCACGGTTACCCCTTCAGTATCCGAGCCGCTGGCGCCACGCTGCAACGGTCCTGTCTGAATACCAAGATACCCGCGTATGATCCGTCCTTGCTTTAACAAGCTTTCCAGCGCCATGTGAACCGTATTCGAAGGAATGGCAAAACCCAGTCCCTGCGAGCCGCCGGTGGTTGAGGCGATTGCCGTGTTAATCCCAATCACCTCACCTCTAATGTTGATCAGCGGACCGCCACTGTTGCCCGGATTAATTGCCGCATTGGTTTGCAGCAGACCAGCGAAAGCATCGCTGCGATTGGGCCGTCCTTTGGAACTAATGATCCCGTCGGTTACGGTTTCCTCAAATCCAAGCGGATTACCAATCGCCAGAACATAATCTCCGGGCTGCACCATGTCAGAATCAGCAAGCTTGAGCGGTTTGACGCCGGGCTCGTCGATTTTGAGCACGGCGAGATCCACCTGATCATCAGCGCCTACTACTCGCGCCTTCTTGGTTCGACCATCGCTCAGTTGCACTTCAATTTGGTCGACGGGACGGCCTTGTCTGTCGGTCACCACGTGATTGTTGGTGATGATGTGGCCCTCATTCGTAACGATGACCCCCGACCCGAGTGAATTCTGCACCAGCGCTTCGTCGCGTGGATTGCGAGATCTTCGCTGATTCGGAAAAAAGAATTCGAAGGGATCAATGCCGTATTCACGCCGAATAGCGAGCTTAGTCGTTGTCTTCACCGCTACGACCGATGGCACGACGCTGTTCACCAGCGCGCGCCGTTCCTGATTCAATGATTCGAGCGACGCGACTTGTTTTGGATTGACCGCCGGTTCGGCCGCAAGTGTGTACTTTTCCGGTGCGCGACCGGACAGAACCTTTAAACCGCCATGTTTGAGGCGGTAATCGTAAAGCAGGGAAATTCCTGCACTCAACAGCAGCACAAAAAGTAAAAATTTTGCTAGGTTTTTCATTAACTAACGTGAGAGAAACTTTGTCCCCGTTGTTCGACAATTAAGCATCGGAAATGTTGATTCTCAGGCTGCTCCAAGCGCGAGTCCACTTCGAAGATCGCCATGGCAGCCGCACGGGCGCGCCGCATCAGTTCGGCGTCGCGTTTCAAATCGCCAATCTTCAATGCGGGCAAGCCGCTTTGCGCCGTGCCGAGCACATCACCCGGTCCGCGTAATTCCCAGTCTGCTTCGGCCACTTCAAACCCGTTCGTTGTTCCCTCCAAAACGGCGAGCTTCGCCGACGTCTCTTTCGTCTGATTGGAGCTCAGCAAAATGCAATACGATTTGTGTTCGCCGCGACCGACTCGGCCCCGAAGCTGGTGCAGCTGGGCAAGACCGAATCGCTCGGCATTTTCAATCAGCATTATAGCTGCATTCGGCACATCGACCCCAACCTCGAGCACGGTCGTACTGATCAACGCGTTAGTGTCGCCGCACCGAAACCGATCCATGATTTGCTGTTTTTCCGGCGCCGGAATCCGGCCATGAAGCAACTCGCATCGGAACGGATGCAGACGTTGACGCCATAGCTCGTATTCCGCCGCCGCGGCTTTCACGTCCAACTTGTCGCTTTCATCAATTAATGGGTAGATCACATAGAGCTGACGTCCCTTCTCCAATTGCGTTCGCAAGAAGCTGAGAACCTCGCCCAGCTTCGCTGTGTCACGCACTGCGGTGACAATCTTTCCGCGGTTCCCTGGCATTTCATCGATCGTCGAAACGTCGAGGTCGCCGTAGATGGTCATCGTTAGCGTGCGCGGGATAGGGGTCGCCGTCATCACCAGCACGTCCGGCGCCGGTTCCCGCGCAGTTAGCCGCGCGCGCTGCGCCACCCCGAACTTGTGCTGCTCATCGATCACCGCCAGCCCGAGATTCGAAAACGAAACGCTTTCGTAAAGCAACGCATGCGTCCCGATGATGATTTGCGGGTCGACATTGGCAACCGTTAGGGTAGCGCACGCGTCTCGCGTGCTGGTTTCGGCGTCGCGCCGAAACGAACTTTCATTGCGAGCTTCGTCATCCTGAGTCCAAATCCATGGATAATCTTCATTCTGTTTAACCACACTCGCATCCCACGGATTGCGAAGGATGTAATGAAATTTTTCTTCGAGATCGCGACCTGATCGTACGTAGCGATCGAATCGTTCCTTCTCCCAGACCGGTCCGCGCTTGTCCTCGATTTCATTAATTGCATGCGCTGAAAAAGATTTGATCGAGTGCAGCAATTCACTCAATGGCCAAAACGCAGTATTTCCTTTGTCGTCGTCGCCTTTTGGCCACGGCTGGATGAGTAAATGTACATGATCGGGCATCACGCATGCAGCGAACATTTCGTAACGTTTTTTGTGAAAGTGCCGGAGCGAATTTAAAACAGTCGTGCGCGCCTTTGGTGAAAGGCAACGATTCTTCTTTGTGCCAACAGTCACAGCATAAATTGCCCACGGCTTCTCGAAGTGCGGAAGACGTCGGCGGAAGTACCGAGCGCCGTTCGTTGCGTCCGATTCAAGAGAAGTTTGCGATGGCGCGACGCCATCGCCAGCACGCGAGACGCGTGCGCTACCCGAAGCCTGCCCCGCAAACAGCGGCAAGGGAGCGCTTTCCTCCTGCCTTGCTGCTGTTCGTAATGCGATGTGGACGCCGAGCGGTTCGAGCCAACGGCGGAGCACTTCGTAATGTTGCTCAGCCAGAATTTGCGTCGGCGCCATGAACGCGGCTTGATATCCCGCTTCAACTGCAAGAAGCATCGCCGCAATCGCGACGACGGTTTTCCCCGAGCCGACATCGCCTTGTAACAGCCGGTTCATTGGATAGCTGGCAGCCAGATCGCGCCGGATTTCGGTGATCACTTTTTCCTGCGCGGCAGTCAACTCGAACGGAAGTGCCTTTAGAAATTCGTCCAGCAACGCGCCCGATCCGCAGTGTGCCTGGCCGCCTCGGGCGGATGAGTTGAAACGCCGCGACGCAATTAGCATTTGCATGGCAAAGAATTCTGAGAGGACGAGATGCTCGCGCGCGGCATCCCGCGCTTCCCAACTTCGGGGAAAATGTATCGCTCGAATCGCCTCCGATCTCTCGCCGCGTACCAAAGTTGTCGG
>JBARMF010000166.1:0-5841 GCA_049802315.1 Candidatus Udaeobacter sp. | reverse complement strand
ATCTCGGGTTCAACTTTCGACCACGATTGTTTCCATAGCGGCGTCGGAAATTTCCCATCTGAAAACCGCTCCGGCGGAGACAGGAACTCCGGCGAAGCATAAGGAACAATCCAGTTCAGCGTTTCTTCGTTCAGCCGATCGAAACCGCGCGGGACCTGTCCGTGCGAATACTGCGTGATCAGATCGAAATGCAGGTCCTCATCAATGTTGCTGAAGAACGGGAATGCCGCTGAGAAAATGAAAACACGAAGGGCCGCGGCGAGACAAAGGAGGGAAATTAGTACGAGCTCGTTGCGATTCGTTCTTGATCCGGCAACGAACATAGGAATCGCCTGTCAAAGACGGGACACGGCGAACAATTCCACATTACATAGCGAGCGCAAAAAGCGACGCGAGGACGCGTGCGCACTCCAAAAGCTTTCGCGAAACGTGGCGAACCTTATTCGATTTTGCACGAAGTGCTTTGGGTGTGCGATGCGTCCTCGCATCGCTTTCATTCCCCCGACGTGCAGAAAAGAAAAGCGGCGATCGTATCCAGACCGCCGCTCTAAAACTTTCGAATCCTGCAGGAATTCTACGAGGATTTGTATTTAACCGAGCACCCGTACGGCTTCGTCTCTGGTGTTGCGACGGACTTGCCGGACAGCGATTGATCCAGCGCCGCCTTCACGTAGTTCGTAGAACTCGGAATGTCTGATGGGTTTGGCGTTGCTTTGCTGTCGATTGCGCCGCGGTAAATGATTTTCCCTTCTGGATTGATGATCACCATGTTCGGCGTGTTCTTCGCGCCGTAAGCGCGGCCTGCGTTGCCTTCGGGATCCAGCAGCAGCGCGGTCTCATGCGTCTTCCATGAGGTCGCGATCTTTTGCGCTTCTTCCGGAGTCAGATTTCCTTCTGTGCCAGGTGCGTTGGAATCGATGGTCAGCCAGACAACGCCTTTGTCCGTGAACTCTTTCTGCAGGTTTTGCATGTTGCTGCTGCCGTAATGCTTTTTCACGAACGGGCACTGTGGATTAAACCATTCAAGCACGACGTATTTGCCCTTGTACTGCGACAGCGAATGTGTCTTGCCACTGGCATCCGGGAGCGAAAAGTCGGGCGCAGCGCTGCCCACTGGCGGCGGCTCCATGGCGAACGCGGCGACAGCGATCAATGACGTGAAAACGGTCAGTATGATTTTCATATTCATAGTGTCATTAGAAACATGGCTTGCGAGATAGTTCAAATTCTCGCGAGTAACATATCTGCAGGAATTTAGATGCAGCAACGGTAGGGCGCGACCGGCGGGCGCGCCGGGCGACTATCCGTCGAATTTCCGTGCCAGACTTTGAAGACCGTTCACAAAATTCCGGTTCATCAAATCGACGAGTTGCGCTTCGTACTTCGGGTCAATATCGAATCTCGATGACCATTCAACGTACGACCGATTGCCGTCGGTAATCGGCAGTACACGTAACGTGGTGCGATGGTCACGCACGGGAATTGGCGAACTGACGAATGTGTATGAATAAAAACGTTCGGCATCTGAGAGTGCAAGGAGTACCTCGCGAAACACCTCTCCGTCTGTCTGAGTCAAAATCCGAACACATCCAACGCGAGTTGGCTCGCCGCCATTCTCAATCGGGCTCGACTTTACAAACGGAAGCCATTCGGCCACCGCGTCGAACCGTCGGATCGTCGTCCAAACTTTTCCAGCCGGCGCCTCCACCACACGACTCACGAACACCCGAGGCATTGCTAAATTTATTTTGAAACTACCCTGCGCGCGACTGTCTCGAGTTTTTCCAGAACCATGCCTTTGGTGAGAACTTCCGGAAAAACAATTGGCTCTTCGTTCTTCGCGGGATAAAGCACGTAGAGCGGAACACCCGGGCGGCCAAACTGCTGCAATAATTTGGTGATCACCGGATCGCCGTTGGTCCAATCGGCTTTCAATTTCACAATCCCGTGACGCTGGAACGCCTCTCGCACATCGTGAGCCTCAAGCACACTGGCTTCATTGAATTTGCAGGTAAGACACCACGCGGCGGTGAAATCGACAAAGACAGTGCGGCCTTGCTCCAGTTCGGTTTGCAAACGTTCGGGCGTGAACGGCTGCCAGTCGCCTCGGCTCTGCGAATCTGCGGAAGCAATTTTTGCGGATTGAAATTTGTCGCCGATGAAATAAACACCGCTGCCGATCACGAGCAGGAGCATGAGCGCGAGCACCGCGACCCGCTTCACTGCCGACGCTGTTGGCACAACGAACGCGCCTTTCATCCAGCATGCGACACTGATCAGAAGCAGGAAACAGCTCGCCCAGATGGCTCCTTCCAACCCGCGTTGTGCGCCGACGACATAAAGCAGGAAGAGCAGCGTCGCCAACAGGAGGAAACCCATGAACTGTTTCACATGCACCATCCAAGGGCCGGGTCTTGGCAGGAAGCGGAGCCAGGCAGGCTGCGCGCTCAAAAGCAGATAGGGCGCGCTCATACCCGCAGCGATGGCAATGAACATCGCCAGAATGACCGCTGCTGACTGCGTGAACGCGAAGCCGAGCGCGGTTCCGAGAAATGGCGCCGTGCACGGCGTAGCCAGCACAGTCGCGAACACCCCTTGGAAAAATGAGCCAAGCAGATCCTTGCGATCGCTCGTCGAAAGTAGATTGCGCGTAACCGATTGTGGCAACGAAATCTCAAACACTCCGAAAAGATTCAGCGCGAACACGAGCACAATCACGCTCAAGACCAGGACGAAGTACGGATTCGTAAATTGAAAACCGCCCCAGGTTACATCATGCCCGGCGCCTTTAAGGACGATCAGCAGGACCGCCAACGCGATGAACCACGCAAAAATTCCTGTGCTAAACGCAACACCGCTACGCAAAATTTTCTGGCGGCTCTGTCCCGCTTGTTGGACAAAGCCGAAAATCTTGAGCGAGATCACCGGCAACACGCACGGCATCAAATTCAAAATAAGCCCACCGAGAAATCCAAAGAGCAGAAACACCAAAATTCCATGCGCTGGCGCCGGACGACTGACAGAAACAGCCGGCGCAGTGGTGATCTGCCACGCCGCGCGATCGCCGCCGTTCGGCTGCTGCGCAAATACCACCAGACCTGCCATCGACGACAGATTCTTCGGCGCCGACTCAAGCGGAATGCGAAAAGCAATTTCATTAGTGCTCCGCGATTGAACCGCAGGATGCCCGGTGATCGTGTCCTGCCCCGGCAACGGAAAGAAATCGACTGCCGGATATTTCGCCAAAGTTTCACTCGTAATTTTCAAGCGAAGATCGGATCCAGCCCGGCTCCAATCGGCTCGCGCCACATCAGGTCCCGGGAGATTTTGCGGAACCAAACGGCGATAATGCGCGAACACATCCGTGTTCGCCGGCTGGCTTGTCGAGGCTACAGGCAGATCTAACTGCAATGTTGCGCCACCTGGGATGCAAATTTTTTCGCATACGAGCCAATTTGCTTCGGCGGAAAGGTTCGCTGGGGAACTGTCGATTTTCGCTGGCGGCGTGATTTCCTGCATCAGCAGGACTTCATTTTCATAGCCGTACGTTTCGATGTCGCCAGGATCGCTCGTTTTCAGAGGAATTGGCCATTGGATGTCGCCGATTTTCCAGCCGGGCGGCAGTTTCCATTTCATTTCCGTTGGCAACCCTGCGTCGCCAGAAAATTTCCAGTAGGTGTGCCAACCCGGGGCCATTCGCAGCAGCAGCCCCACCATGAACGGCTTGCCTGGAACGACAGCGTTTGTGTCGGCCAGGAGCTCTGGCCTAACAAGCTGTTTTCCCTGGTAGGTTTGTGCAACGCCATGCGGAGCAACGGCAACGAGCAGCCAGCAAAGCAGCGAAAGGAAGGCAAGCCGTGGGGCCAGTCTCATATGATTACGTAACACTCGCATACGTCCGCCGCAATTTCTGGGAGCTCGGCTTCAAGGAGTGACGGCTTCCAGCCGTCAAATCTGCAAACCGACGGCTGCCCAAGCCGTCGTTCCTTGTTCAATGCTTCGTCGCACCGCCAGTTACGGCACAACAAAAATTTTGTCAGTCCAGGGATCTTTAACTTTGGTCCCCGGAGTGTAGCCGCTCACGTCAACGTATCTGCCGCTCGAATCAAATGGACTAAAAACATATCCCGGCTTGTCAGGCACCGCCTTGGCAGTCGGGAACGTCGCCGACGTGGAGGACGCCGGCGCTGCAGCCGGTTTTGGTTCGGGCTGCGTTGTGCCGGTGTGAGCGACAGGCGGAGTTGTTTTTGGCGCCTTTTGAGATGTTGTCGTCTCAGTCTTTCGCCGTGGCTGCGGTGCCGAGGCTACCTGTGTGGATGTAGCAGGATGACCGGGCTGGGTCACATCGGATTCGATCGCATCCGTTGTCCCGACCATGGTTGGCTCGTTACTGTGGCGCCCCAGAGCGTAATGCACCGGCGCGGTCGCGACGCGATAAGAACCAACTGCCACGTCGCGCGTCACATGGTATGAACTCACAGCCACGTTGCGCGTAGTTCCGCACCCGGCGAGTAACACTGCCCCTAACACCATAACTCGTTCATGTAGGTTCATCTCGTTGGTAAGATCGTTGCCAGCGTAATCTGTTCAATCATTTAATCGCGACAAAATCGCCCACCAACATCGAAATCTCCTCGTCTGTGGTGGACCACGAACACATCAGGCGGTAAATGTCCGGCTCCACAAATTTATAAAATCGCCAGCCGCGCGCGTGTAGAGCCCGCACGACTTGACCGTCCAATTGAACGAATACCGCGTTCGATTCCACCGGGTACACGTTTTCCAGTCCTGCCGCGTTTCTTAAGCGCTGCGCAAGCTCGCGCGCCGCCTCATTTGCGTGCCGCGCGTTTCGTAACCAGACATCATCGTTTAACAGCCCCAGCCACTGCGCAGCGAGAAAGCGCATTTTTGAACCGAGTTGCCCGGCTTGTTTCACCCGATATTGAAAATCACGCGAAGCTGTTTTGTCGAAAAAAATGACCAGCTCGCCTGCCGCAACGCCATTTTTCGTCCCGCCAAAGCTGAGTACGTCTATGCCAGCTTTCCATGTAATCGTTTTCGGCGTGCATCGAAGTGATGCGACAGCATTGGCAAAGCGCGCGCCGTCCATATGAAGCAACATTTTCTGAGCCCGCGCAAAGGCGCCAATCGCCTCAACTTCATCCGTCGTGTAAACCGTTCCGAGCTCTGTCGCCTGCGCGACGCTAATGGCGTGCATCATGTGCCCGTGTAGCTCGACTTGTTGCGCGATGAGCTGTTCTGTCTCTCCCAGGTCGATCTTGCCATCGTTGGTTTTCGTCAAAAACAATTTGGCTCCGCGGGTATAAAATTCTGTAGCGCCGCCTTCGTCCGTCTGGATGTGGGCGCGCTCGTGACAGATCACTCCGTGGAAGGGTTGGCAAAGCTGGGCCAGACCTAGCGCGTTCGCCGCAGTACCCGTGAACACAAAATAAACATCGCAATCGACTTCGAAAATTTGCCGGATGCGTTCGCACACCGCCGCGGTCCATTCGTCCTCGCCGTAAGAGGGCGCATAATGGGCATTCGCCCGCTCCAAAGCTTTCCACGCCTCGGGACAAATCGCTGCCGTGTTGTCGCTGGCAAACTGGTGACGAATCGTGTCGGCGCGCATCCCGCCTTTTCTTACGTGGGTTTCCCCGCATGGCAATCAGCGCACAAGAGATTGCCTGACAGCGGAGCCCTGGGCCTCCGAAGCTGCCAGGCAAATCTCTTCTCTATTTTGCTCTCAGAATTGCGTTCAACAGTTCCATTTCTATTTCGGAGAGGGCATGCCAAGTGACCGTGTTTCCTAGTGAATTTTTGCACTTGATCATCGCTTTT
>JBARMF010000165.1:0-2478 GCA_049802315.1 Candidatus Udaeobacter sp. | reverse complement strand
ATAGCTGATGAAGGTGTAAAATCCGGAGAGACTGGAGACAAGTACGTGCGCATCACGGTTCTTCTGGCTACCGTGCTTTTAATCACGGCAATTGGGCAGCGCTTTCGTTTCAAGTCCGTTCGCGTCGCTTTCATGATTCTTGCCTCCCTCTTGCTCTGCATGCCGCTTTGGCAATTGCTGGTGCTGCCTCGCATCTGAATCGTCCTCCTGGCACAAAGGCGCATTCGCGATGACGCAGGCGCAGGCGATGAAGGGAGCGTTGAGGTGAGTTCATTTTTAACCAGCCGTGCATGATTGTTTTCCGCGATCCCAGATTTCGCATGTCTTTCCGACGCTGTATAATTTGCTGAGATGGAACGGCGTTTGAGTGCAATTGTGGCTGCGGACGTGGTCGGTTACAGCCGGATGATGGGTGCAAATGAAGCGGGCACGCTGGAAGCGCTCAAAGCGGCGCGAGCTGAGATTGTCGATATCAGGATCGCGACGCATCAGGGCCGACTCGTCAAGCTAACGGGCGACGGCATACTGGTGGAATTTTCCAGCGTAGTGAACGCTGTGGCGTGCGCGGCTGAGGTCCAGCGCGCGATGCGTGATCGCAATGCGGGGGTGCCTCGGAGTCGCCGCATCGAATTCAGGATCGGCGTTAGTTTGGGTGATGTGATGGTTGAAGGCGACGACATTTATGGAGACGGCGTTAATATCGCGGTGCGTTTAGAAAGGTTTTCCAAGCCAGGCGGAATCGCGATTTCGCAAACTGTGCGCGACCATGTCGGTAATCGGCTTGACCTCGCGTTCGAAGATTGCGGCGAACAAAAACTGAAGAACATCGAAAAGCCCGTCCGCGTTTACAGCATCTCACTTGGCACGACGCTTGCAGGAACGACGACCGGCGCCGCGATGGAACGCGAAGAGCGACCGCAGGAGAGGAGACCATCCGTTGCCGTATTGCCGTTCACGAATATGAGCGGCGATCCGGAGCAGGAGTATTTCAGCGACGGCATAACGGAGGACATCATCACTGACCTGTCGAAGATTTCAGGCCTATTCGTTGTCGCTCGCAACACCGCGTTCACCTACAAAGACAAGCCACGGACGGTGCAGCAGGTTGGTCAGGAGCTCGGTGTGCAGTTTCTTCTTGAAGGAAGCGTGAGAAAAGCGGGCTCGCGGGTGCGAGTGACGGGACAGCTGGTGAGCACCGAGGAGGGCGACCACATCTGGGCGGAGCGGTTCGATCGCGATCTTACCGACATCTTCGCCATCCAGGACGAAATCACCCACGCAATAGTCGAACAACTAAAGGTGAAGCTACTGCCACAGGAGAGAAATTCGATTGAGCAGACGCCGACCGACAACGTAGAGGCGTATACCTACTATCTGAGAGCACGCCAGTTTCTGCATCGCCACTCGAAGTCTTACTACCATCTCGCGCGACGCATGTTCGCCAAGGCAATAGAGCTGGACCCGCGTTATGCGCGTGCGTATGCCGGCATTGCCGACTGCGACTCATTTCTACTCCTGCACTATCATGTCGATGTTCCGATTGGCAGGATTCTGGCGAACACCGACAAAGCCCTCGCTTTGGATAATCGGCTGGCAGAGGCACATGCGTCGCGCGGATTGGCGCTCTCCATTGAAAAGCGATTTGAAGAATCGGTAACGGAATTCGAGCAAGCAACGGCGCTCGACCGCAATTCGTACGAAGCACACTACCTTTATGCGCGTGCGAGTTTTGCTCACGGCAATTTCGAACGCGCCGCCACGCTGTTCGAGCGCGCGGCTGAGATTAACCCCGACGATTATCAATCCTTAATACTGCTGATTCAAACGTACCGGTCTCTTGGTCGAGATGAGGAGAAGGACAGTGCGGCACGACGTGGCATCGAACGCGCCGAGCGTGAGGTGATTCTTCATCCGGAAGATCCACGGCCGGCATATTTGGGTATCGCTGCACTCATTGAGATGGGCGAAAACGACCGTGCACGAGAGTGGATCGCGCGAGCGCTGGTTATTGGGTCTGAGGACCCACTCACCCAGTACAATGTTGCGTGCGGATATGCGAAACTAGGTGAGACAGAACAGGCTCTTGATCTTCTGGAACGTATGCTCCCGAATGTTGGCGAGGAAATAAGAATGTGGATCAAGCACGACTCCGACTTTGCTGGTTTGCATGATCAGCCGCGCTTCCAGAAGTTGTTGAAGTCAATCGTCTGACGACTCGGCGTTCACTTAGCTCCAATTTGAGATTGCGCTACCAAAACGCACGGATCCGAGCGGATTAGACCCAAAAACTACGTCTTTAAAGGCGCAATTATTGCGCCTTTGGCGCTGACCAGATGCGGCGCGTTGGCCCTCGGTGTGGCGCCCAAACGTAGTACGACCAAAGTCCTATACGCGTAAACGACCACGAGCCGCACAATTTGCCTTCCGGTCACTGTCTCGCGCAAGCCGAAGGGCGAATCGGTTGGTCTGCGCGGTTGC
>JBARMF010000164.1:0-2746 GCA_049802315.1 Candidatus Udaeobacter sp. | reverse complement strand
TCACGTGGGAGATTTTCATCTCGAGATCGTCGATCACGTTGACGAAATGAAAAATCCACGAGCCATCAGGACGCCGGATCGTCATGTCGGGATGCGTCTCTTCGTTCGACAAATCGAAATCGATCTTGCCGTGAACGAGATCGTCGACAATCACGTGCTCGCGCGGTGACCGAAACCGCAGTGCTCCCTGATCTTCGTAGATGTGACCGGCGTCCTGAAGTTTTTTCAAGTAACGCTCGTAAAGTTCTGTGCGTTCGCTTTGCAAATACGGCCCGAACTCGCCGCCAACGTGCGGGCCTTCATCCCAATTCAGGCCCAGCCATTCCAGTCCTTCGTAGATGGCCGCCATCGCCTCCTCGGTGTTGCGCTTCATATCGGTGTCTTCGATGCGCAGCACGAATTTGCCGCCGTGATGCCTCGCGAACAGCCAGTTGAAAAGCGCAGTGCGCGCTCCGCCGATGTGCAAATAACCGGTAGGCGAGGGGGCGAAACGAACGCGGACTTCAGAGCTCACTAATTGTCATCCTGAGCGAAAGCGAAGGATCTCGCAAATCCTCGATTACATGTGGGATCCTTCGCTCCGCTCGGGATGACGACCTTGCGTACACACATGTCGACAGATGTTGTAGCCGCGAAGAAGGTAACGCGAGCCTCTGGCCCGCCGCGGCGGGCGAGACGCATGCGCTACTCTAGGAAAATTTTCCCGGCACGGCGGCGCGCGTGTCGATTTCCCGGAAGATTCACTTTTGCGATTCGAGTGTCACGATCGGCGAGCGAGCGAACGCGCTCGATCGCGTCGAATCCAACGTCAGTGACGTTTTGTGCGCGTAGCCATTTCAAGAGCGCCCGCCGCTGAAGCGCGATTGGCAGCGAACGAAGCTTTACCACGGAGAAATCTGCATGTGCCGCATCACGCAGTTCGCTCTCGATCCATTTCTCTTCATCCGCAGCAATCATCGCTGTTCGCCAAATGTTCTGACGGATATTGCGGCCAAGCATCTTCTCCAGATACGGAATGATCCGATGTCGAATGCGATTGCGCAGCGGTGTGAGGTTTTTGTTCGTAGCATCCTCGCGAAATCTCAACTGGTGCTGGCCGACGTAATCGTCGATCTCTTTGCGCCAGACGCAAAGAAACGGTCGCACAATCGTTAGGTCGACACCGTCGATTCGCCGTGTAAAAATTTCCCGCATCGCAGCGAGGCCAGCGCTGCCGGCGCCACGAAACAGATTGATCAGAAACGTTTCGACTAAATCGTCGGCGTGATGGGCGACGAAGATCGTTCTGCAGTTTCGGCGCCGGGCGGTTTCAGCAAAGAATGTATAGCGCGCTTCACGCGCGGCAGTTTCGATCGACATCTTCTGTTGCTTCCCGAGCGCACGGATGTTGGTAGAACCGAGTTCGAATTCAAAGCGACCGACTGTTGTAGGGCGAGCGTCTCGCTTGCCTCGCCGGCGGGGCGCCTGCCCTGCAAGTTCCTGGTTATAACGTTCAACCAGCCTGTTCACAAACCGCGCATCGGCATCGCCCGATCGTCCGCGTAATCGATGATTCAGGTGGCAAACGACTAGTCGTTCGTAACCGAGCCTGATTAACCAGTGCAGCAGCGCGACGGAATCGTGCCCGCCGGACACACCGATCAAATAGCGCGCGTTCGTGGGAAAGTCGCGGGTTACTCGCGAGTCGGCGCTTAATCTGTCCATGAGTGCTCTTCTGTCATTCTGAGCCGAGCGAAGAACCCAGCGACTTCAAGAGCTGGACACTGCATTTGTATACCGAATGCAACATAGCGCGTCGAAATAATCGAATCGAGTCATCGGTCGAAGTGGCTGGATGTTTCGCTCCGCTGCTAATGAGATCGTTTGTAAGTCTCTCAAAATCAATGCGCGTTAAAACAACCGTAGGGACGCCGCGCTGCGGTGTTCGGTCGGCGCAGCGCGCCGACCCTACCAATCGGGCGCGCTACGCGATTTGTGTCATCCCCGCACCAAAAATCACGCCCAACGTGTTGGGTAACCTCAACGCGACAATTATTTGAATCCAATTCACAAGCCGGAGGCATCCAACTTTCAAAACCGATCATGAACAATCAACAACCAACAGACAAAGCGGGAAGTCCGCGGCGTCTTAAAATTATGAAAAACGATCACACATTATACGGGATCCTGGCTGGCTCGGAAGAGAAAGGGCGTGGCGCGATGGAAACGGCGGTTTTTGCCACATGTATTTTGAGTATCGCTGCGGCGATCTTCCAGTTCATAGGGCAACCGACCCCAGATCCGTTCGCTGGATTCGACCCGGCCGCGCAACCGGTTCCGGTTGTCTCGCACACCGTGAAGCCAGCGCGGGAGACGAAATCCTGAACACTGTGTCGAGAGATACATTGAAAAAAGAGAGGGGCGCCGCGCTGCGCCGAGTGCCGAAGATCTCGGTTTAGCGCGGCGTCCTTATCCCCTATTTACGGCAAGTGTTTCAAGCACACAGAGCGCGCCATCCGTTCCTTAGGAAATGGCTGCTAGTACCCGGATTTGACAATGAATGAACGTTCATTCATTGTCCCAATTCTATGCCGCAACCCCAAACAGATTCCGTTCCAGATCGGCGTTGTCAGATTCTCGATGCAGCCCTTGTTTGCTTCGCCAAGCGCGGTTTTCATCAAACCAGCATGCACGATATCAGCGCCGAGGCCGGGATCAGCGTCGGGTTGATCTATCGCTATTTCGAAAACAAAGAGGCGGTCATCTC
>JBARMF010000163.1:0-6855 GCA_049802315.1 Candidatus Udaeobacter sp. | reverse complement strand
TTTTCAAGTCTTCCACGCTTATTCCCTCTCTCTGCGCCGCATTTTGAAGTTCCTGCGGCGACAATTCAGTGTGGATTTGCCCCCGCAAACTCGCTCTCCGGATGTTGGCGGGAATCCAATCAGGCATCGCCCCGATAGCGAACATGGAATCCATCGCGCCGAATTGCTCCTTGCTGCGCCGGTTCAAAACATCGGGATCAGTGGAAAACACGTGCAGCATTTTAGGCGCGCGAGGCGCCCCATGCGCCGCCTCAACGTATTGCATCAGGTAGGCGAATTGTTCCGCGGTAACGTTGTCGAACGCATACGATTGGCTTTGCTGAGGATCAGAGTTTTGCTGAGCAGGCGCAAACTGCTCGAGGGACATCCGTGCTATCGCGTATCTGGAGAGCAGGGCGTAAGCGTCCGCGTATTTTCGGCTGGCGACGGCGATAAAGAACGGTTTCGCCGCCAGGAGATATTTGCGTTCATCCGGTTTGGCGTCTTTGTCTAAAAAGTCATCCTCGCTTTTTTGAACGGTTTTCTTTTCGCCTGCCTGACCTTTCTTGCAGCAACTTGTTAGCAGCACCGGCAGCAGAATTGCCGAAGTGAAAATTGCAAGATGCCACGGGGCTGCCTCTGCGTTCGTGCTACTCCGTGTCTTCCTCATGCGCTAGTTGCTCATGCTTTCGACGACAATTCTTTGCTCGGCGAACTTCTCGCGGCTGACAGCGCGCACGTTCCATTCGCCCGCGGCAAGCTGCCAGAAGAAGCGGCCGTCGGCTGCTGGCACCACTCGTGCACCGTTCACAAACCATTCCACGTTGCCTGCGGCTGCTGCAGTGAGTTCGACCATCTGCTGTGACGCTGGCAGGACAGGATCAATCTGATAATGCGCGTTTGACGACGGACTGGTGATGTGAAAATCGGATTGCACGTGTGCGCCGATCGTATTGTCACGGGTCGCGCACCAGCGCGCGTAGGTATCGGGCAAAATCAACTTCCCATCGTTCGTAAAGTAATGTGCCGAGTCTTCGTTCGGTTCCGTTCCGGCAAGGAAAAGCTCCGGCATCGTTGCGTTACTAAAACGGGACGGAAGCAGACCCGTCGTTTTGCAAATCTCTCTCCGGATCAGTTTATCGTTTTCCGTCGGTGGATCGAGCGGGTGATCGCGTCGAAGCAATTCCTGCATAATGGCTGCCCAGAGCGGTGAGGCCGCCCGTACCGCAAAGGTATCGCGCATTGATCGTCCGTCGAAATTGCCCGCCCAGACGGCGACCGTGTGCTCTTTGTCGAAGCCAACAGTCCATGTGTCGCGGAAGCCGCTGCTGGTTCCGGTCTTTACCGCAACGCGTTCTTCGAAGGCAAGCGGCGAACGCAGCCCGAAACTTTTCTGGCGCGCGTCGTTGTCGCACAAAATATCACTGATAATCACTGTCGCCTCTCGCGAGGCGATGCGCGTGAGCGGCTGATGTTCCGATGCCAAAAATTTCGCGCGCATAGCTGTCCCGCCGCGCGCGAGCCCGGCATACGCAGCGGCAAGATCAACGAGGCGCGTCTCGGCATTCCCCAAAACAAATCCAGCGCCGTATTCATCCAGGCCCTGTGAAAAATTGAAGCCCCACTTCTGCAACTGATAGAACGCTGGTCGCGCGCCGAGCTGGCTTAGCACAAACACCGCGGGCACATTCAGCGAACAAGCGAGCGCTTCGCGTAAGCGCACCGGTCCAAAATAATGATGACTATAATTTTGTGGATCGTAATCGGCGTACTCATTGCGAATCGCATCCGGCGTGTCGGGCAACAAGCTCGCGGCGGTGAACAGCCGTTTGTCAATCGCTTCGAGGTAAACGAACGGTTTCAATGTCGATCCACAACTGCGCGGCTGCGTCGCTCCGTTGATCTGCGACACAGCATAATTTTCCGATCCAACCATGGCGCGGATCGCGCCTGTTGCGTTTTCGATCACCACAACAGCGGCCTGCGTGATGTCATGACGATTTAGCGCTGCCAAGTGCGAGCGTGACAAACGTTCGACGGTCGTTTGCAGATCAAGATCGAGTGTTGTCCCGACCGTGCCGCGCAGTCCCGGGTTTTGCGCCACGACCGCATCCACAAAATGCGGTGCAAAACGCGGCGGATCGTTGCGCACGATTTTCGGCGGCTCTGCAAGCAGCGATTGTTGGTCGCGTGTGATAATTCCCAAACCAGCAAGCCGCGCGAGCGATCGCGCGTATTTACGATTTGCTTCCTCTGGATGGCGCCAGGGATTGAAGCGCGTTGGCGCCTGCGGCAGACCAGCCAGGAAAATTGCTTCGCTCAGAGTGAGATCGCGAGCCGGCTTCCCGAAATACGCGCGAGCAGCAGACTCCGGGCCGAGTCGTCGATTCCCGTAGCTGCTGCGATTCAAGTATTCCGACAGAATTCGCTGTTTGCTCCAGCGCCGCTCCAATTTCCAAGCGACGATTGCCTCGTATAGTTTGCCGCTCCAACTGCGCCGGTCACGGCTGCTCGCGAGCTTCACGAGTTGCTGGGTGATCGTGGATGCGCCGGAGACAATTTGCCGCGATCGCAAATTCCGTGCGCACGCGGCAACGGTGGCGCGCCAGTCAACGCCGTTGTGTTCGTAGAAGCGCCGGTCTTCCAGCGCCACTGTTACGCTTGGCAGCCACGAACCCATTTGCTCGAGCGGGACTGGAAATTGGGTCCGCGCTTCCGGCGACGCCAGCTCGGCAATCTCGCGGCCGCGACAATCCAGCAGCGCCAAAGTTCCGCTTGGCGACTTTTGCAGCTCGTTAGGTATCGGGAGCCACCAAACGAACGCAAGCGCGACTGCAACGGCAACAACGGCGCAAACGACCCAAAAGTGCGATCGCGAAATTCTGGGGAGCGCACGCGTCCTCGCGTGCTGGCGAGCGCGTCTCGCGACCGCGAACTTTTCCTCTGCGCTAGACTTGGAACTTTGAATCACACTTGAAGGAAAGCTTGTTTCGGCGAGACGCCGAAACCAGACACGCGAGCCGCGTGTGCTCCCCAGAATTAATCGGCGGAGACGACGCATATGCTTGAGGGCGACAGGCCGGAGAAACGGCTGTCGTACATGGGCGCGACTTGCGTGGCTGGCCAACGGAATGTCCCCGCGGCCGTTGCACGTGCCAGGATCGAGTACGTGCCTGAGCCAGGGTCGACAGTGTCAAAATAAAGAAGCGCCGAGCGATCGCGCATTTCGGAGTACGACAAGCCTAACAAACGATCCTGCGGATCGGGTGGCGGCAGTTCGTAGAATTTAGCAACGAGCGCAAGATTCGGATTCACTACTTCAACACCGGCAGGCAACGCATCCTCCAACGCGACAAAATTCTGAAGCTTCCGTGTATTCAACCGGTACGTGATGAGCAGTTGGTCCCCCAATTTTAGCGGCGCATTCGCAGTGCCTACGCGCATTGCGTCAGTGAGATTTTTTACGACACGTTCGATGCGAAATCCGCGGTCCACGCGGTCGGTATCAACTTCGGGTGTGGAATATTCCGCCTGCATCAGAAAAGTGAGCGCGCTTTGATTCAGGCCCTTGATCACAAGATCATTCTCCATTTTGTGATCGACCCACGCAGCCGATCGGCCATTTTTTGAAACCACGGCTGCCGCTGGCTGTGCCGGGTGAAGTTCCGGCGTTGTTTCCGTGCCGATCATTGACGTGAACGCCAGCAGGAGCCAAAGGTTTTCCTGAGTCGAAAGTGAGCCGGCGTCGTCCATCAATTTCGACATGCGTTCGCGCGCCTGTTGTTTCCGCTGCTTCGTCCACGTCGGCGGCGAGATCACGTTGAAGGCGAATGCGCGCATCGCCTCCACGCGCGTCATTGACGAAAACGTGGCGGGATTAAAGGCGCGCTCTTTGATGGGCTTATCGATCTCGCGAAGAAGCTGCTGCTGCTCGTGCGGCATGATGTTTTGCTGATGCAACGCGATTGCGAGCAAAGCGCGATCTTCGTCGCTGCCTTCGTTTCGGTGGAGATACAAATCCTGCGACTCGTTTTTGTAATCGTCGCTGTTCTCGGATTGGGTCAGCACGAAAAGCGCGAAGCATTTTTGAAATCGCGACGCCGGCACCTGTCCTTTGAGCATTTTCTTTACGGCGCCTGCGAGTTTCTCTTGTAAATCCGACGAAGGCTCAAGATCAGCCTTGACCGATTCATTCACGGACCAAAGCGCCTGGCACGTGACAAAACCGTTGCCTGTATTGCCGCCGGGCCAGTAGGGGAGCGTGCCGTCCTCCAGGACCGAGTCGGCATACTGTTTCATCCCGCGCTCGAGCGTGGCGCGATATTCGGCATCGCGTTGCTGAAAATCCGGCAGGTACGCGAGAACGTTCGCGAGCAAACTGTACCCCAGCAGCTTGGTCGAAATTTGTTCAAAGCAGCCGTGCGGATATTCCAGAATCACCGGAAGTCCCGACATCTGTGGCAGCCACGGCGAAGTTGAAATCGTTGTGGTGAAATGGCCGCGGCCGCGCCTCCAGACTTCTGGCATTGCGCGGCGAGCATCGAACTGCGGACCGTTGAAAGAAGCGGCCACGCTTTCCTTGCGCACAATCGTCGGCGCTTGCACCGGAATCGTGATCTCCACCGCGTCGGACATTTGTTTGTTCGAGTCCGAGACCGCTTCGAAACGCACCTTTGTCGGCGCGAGATTTTGGTCGGTGACTTTTGCCTTGAAACGAAACACGGTCGGCGCGTCGCGTTGCGTTGACTGAGTGGTCACATCGCCGCCCAATAACTTAATATTGGCGTCCGTTACACACCGCGTCGTGACGCTGTCGCTGTCGGCGAAGTTTTGCCGGACAACGGCGCGCAATTCGACTTCATCGCCCTCGCGCAGAAAACGCGGCAACGCCAGATCGATCAGGAGCGGTTTCGATATTTTCACCGTCTCGGTCGCATCGCCGCCGAACTGATTCATCCTGGTCTCGCCGACCGCCACGATGCGATATGTGGTCAGGTTATCTGGCGCAACGAATTCGAACGCGACCTTACCGTCCGCGCCTGTCTTCAAACTCCCCTGCCAAAACGCGAGAGTGCGAAATTCTTTGCGAACATTTTTGATGTTCGAAATCGATTCCTCTCCGCCATCGCCGATGACAAATCCTTTTTCGGTCAAACTGAGTTTGGCGATATTCTCGATATAACCATGGAGCGCCTCGTAAGTGCGTACTGAGAAGCCATTCCTGGGATAAAAGCGGGCACCAATGTTCGGCAGTTTCCAATCGCCCAGGGTCAGAACAGCGTCGTCGACTGCGAACACGAGCAGATCGGCGTCGGCAACCGGTTTGTTTTGGGACGTCACCAGCACTTCACCGCGCACCACATCACCCGGTTTCGCGGTGTTGTTAGCGAGATGCGGCGCAACTTTTAGTTCGCGGTCAAGCCGGCGAACATCGATCTCGCTGTAAGCGAAACGTTCGAGGGGAAGCTCATTTTCCCCGCCGGGTTTCACCAGATAGATCGAAACCGTTGCGTTCGGTGCGTAATTTTCTTTGATCGGCACTTCGATCCGTCCGGCGTTGCCTTTTACCGGAACGAGCAACGTGTCGAGCACCTCGTCCGTTTCGACGGATACCCAAGCGACGCCACCGAATGGCGCCTTTATTGTAAACGCGGCTTTTTCACCCGGTAGAAATGGCTCGGCGCGATGATCGATTTTAAACGTGGTCTCGTTGACCACCGGTAGTTGCGCCGGTCTCTCACCGGTGACAGTGGTTTCATCACTGACCACAGGCGCTTTGACCTTTGTGGCGCTGACGGCAACAACGTAACGGCCAGTCTCGGTTGTTGGGAAAACAAGTTCAGCCGGCGTTTTCGACTCCTGCGTTGCGACTTTCGCGAACTGGTCGGTGTTACGATAGCGATAAACAAACGGCGCGAGCTGTTCTTTGACCGTCTTGGTGGTGACGTGGAAGAGGTCGGCGCGAACAAGAACTCCATCCTGTTTCTGGTCCTCGGGATCGAGCGCGTCGATGTCGACTTTTATTCCCGCGGGTTCGGTAGCCTGCTCTTCGGCGCGGACGCCGAGACGCGTTTCTGTCGCGAAAAGCGTGGCCGTGTCGCCGCCGCTAAGGGTTTGTCCGTCGATTGAGGTAACGTCCGCGCGCCAGATAACGTTCGTGCGGCCCACGGCGGGATTGTCTTTGAACGGCGATTCGCAGGTGATCGTCGCGAACCCATGCGCATCGAGCTGCGTATCGCCTTCGATTGTTTTGATGTCCTCACTGTCGACATCGAGGCGCGGACCGACCTCGGAGTAAGAATTGAAACGTTTTCGATATGGTTCGTCGGAGTCGCTGGCGAAGTCAGCCGTTGTTGTCCAGCTAGCTTTCCAGTGCACCCGTGCGCCTGCGTTCGGTGCTCCGTGGAAATAGGCAGAGGAGATCCGCGCATGCGCGGTGGTGCCGACTTCGGGTGTCGTTGCTTCGACCATCACCGAAAACAGCGGGACGCGGTACTCCTGAACGCTGATCACTGTTACGCCTGCATAATCGCGATCACCCACAGCGCACCGCACCTCGTAACTTCCGAGCTTTGCCTTTTCCGGCACATTCCACTCCGCTTCCCATCCCCCATAAGCCGATAGCGTCGTGTCTCCTTCACCAACAACCCGGCTGCCATCGCTTTCTTTTATGGTCCAGTGCACGGAAGCGCCGACGGGGATCGTGAGGCCGCTAGAGTCGGTAACGTCACGCGCCAATCCCTTCATCGTCACGGTATGGCCAGGACGATAAAGATTGCGATCCGTGATAATCTCGGCGTGCGGTCTGTTCGGTGAAGAAGCGGAATCAGTTCCCGACGGATATGCTGTGGCTTCAGCAAATTGCAGCGCTGGGCC
>JBARMF010000162.1:0-4682 GCA_049802315.1 Candidatus Udaeobacter sp. | reverse complement strand
GCGGAGGTGCGGGCGGCACCGGCGCGACTAACTTTACTGGTAACATTCAGGGTTCATCCTACCTTCGAATCGTCAACGGGCGCGTTGTTTTTTCCGGTAACCTGAGCAACGCGGGCGGCTTCTTCATCGGCGAGCAGGGGAACACCACACGCGTTACATTCAACGGCACCACAACCGGCGTGGCCCCGCTCGATCTCAATGGCGCCAGCACTAATCAAGTCAGCTACACCTCCGGCGCTCTTCCCACGGGGACGATCTCGACGGTCAATGTTGATTCGCTCTCGGTGCCATTATTGATCCCGCTGGATAGCTCAACGATCAACAACCCGTTCTCGCTAACCGGTAACACTTTTATCAACGGAGTCCTTGGCGGAGGAAGTGTCGGTGCCAATGTTGGCGCTGGAATCAGTACGACCTGGGCCGGACCGATGAGCGGCGCCGGCGGAGTGGTGAAAAGTGGCGCCGGCATGCTCACTCTCAGCAACCCCTCGAATACCTACACCGGCACCACGACGGTTAGCGCCGGGACCTTGCTGATAAACGGTGACACTTCCGGCAGTCTGGTGAATGTTACTGGTGGAACGCTTGGCGGCACCGGCCCAGTCGGCGGTATCACCGCAACCAATGGAACCGTGGCGCCAGGGAACGGCCCCGGCTTGCTGACTTCCGCCGGCAATGTGATCTTTAACACGGGGACGACTTTCCAGATCGAAATCGGTGGCGTAAAACCCGGCGTCGAATATGATCAACTGAACGTTGTGACAGCGTCACAAAAAGGTCTCAAGAAATATTCAACTCCTGCGACTGGTGTTACCGGGACCGTTAATCTCGGGGCTGGTGTAACTACCCTGAGCGGCGCGCTCATTAACGGCTTCACTCCCCAGGCCGGAGACCAGTTCACCATCATTCAAAGCAAGGGCGGGATCACCGGCACCTTCGCGCAAGGCTCTTTTATCAGTTTTGGTGGCACCGATTTCACTATTACTTACAACGCGAACAGTGTCGTCCTGAGCGTTCAGGCTCCATCGCCAACACCTACGCCGGCGCAATCACCAACGCCTACACCTACTGCAACTGCAACAGCGACAGCTACCGCTACAGCCACCGCAACGTTTACTCCAACCCCTCAGCCGACAGCTACAGCCACGGCAACGTTTACGCCAACGGCAACAGCAACACCGACGGCAACACCTACGGCTACGGCAACGGCCACGTTTACACCGACACCTACAGCGACTGCTACGCTTACGCCAACAGCCACGGCTACGGCGACATTTACACCAACAGCTACAGCTACCTTTACGCCGACTGCGACTGCAACGGCTACAGCGACTGCAACCGCTACAGCCACAGCGACATTTACGCCAATTCCAACAGCTACCTTTACACCGACTGCGACGGCCACGGCGACGGCCACGTTTACACCGACACCTACAGCGACTGCTACGCTTACGCCAACGGCAACAGCAACGGCAACCGCAACCCCGACAGCTACGCCAACTGCGACAGCAACGGCTACGCATACACCGACACCGACTGCCACGGCTACGGCGACTTCGACAGCAACTGCAACAGCGACTGCTACAGCCACACCAACAGCGACAGCTACGGCAACACCAACATCCACTCCCCGGCCTAGTCCGACAGCAAGACCGGCACCTACTGGAAGACCTCGCCCGACCCCGCCCCCTCGGCCGTAGCCGGTGGTGATGAACCGGTGAAACGCGTTATCCTTTAAAGGAGCGTGGCCGCGTAAATCCACAAGTTGCCATCACATGTCCGTCGCCTTCTACGCGGCGTGGCTCCCACGGAGTTTTACGCTCAGCGCGTTGGTCTGGCAGCTGCCGCAATAGTGAATAGGGGTCAGTCAAAAAATCTTGACAGATCTGCAACAGATTTAGGAGTGAACCGTGGCGCGAGCGGTTTGGGTCGAGTTTAGCGGGGCGTTTTACCACGTGATGGCGCGAGGAATCGGCGGGAGCGCATTTTCCGCGATGAAGCCGATAGGCTTTTATTTTACCAGACCTTGGGAGAGACGTGTGAGCGGAGAGGCTGGAGGGTGCACGCATGGGTGCTGATGAGCAATCATTATCATCTGATGGTGGAAACGCCTGAAGGTAACCTGGTGGCGGGGATGAGATGGCTGCAGAACACCTATACCAGACCGCATAATTGCCGGCATCGGCTGTGGGGCCGGCTTTTCCGGGACCGTTACAAGGCGATTTTGAGCGACGGCGGCTCGGGTTATTCCTATTGTTCGTTCATGGACTACTGGCGGCGGACCTTTTGCAGTATTTTCTATCGACAACCGATCGCAAAGCTGATGTGATACGAACTGAGGGACATTCGATGAAACCTGGTCTCGCTTCGCTACATAAATGAGAGACTTCAAGACGATAAACGTTGCGGAATTCGCAACGAAGATGGTTCCGGTTCTGCGACCGGGGTTCGATTGGAATTCACCTGTTTCCCTGATCGGTGTGCGCGCAGCGCTTGAACCCTCTCCGGCTGAGAATCGAATGGACGTCTATGATGACATCGTCCTGAGAGTCATTGACGGAACCATCACGCAGTGGGTCGCTTCAACGGATCCCAGCAAGGCGCTGGTGATGACGCCGGTCAAGGGCGTAAAGTACGCAGCTCAACTCTGCAACGGCATTTATCTTTTCGAAGTGCACTTGATGCACGGGAAATATCGTTGCCTGGGCCAAGCCGAGGATGTGAGGATCGAAAGGCTGAATCATGACGGCACGGTCAATCATACGGAGGAAGGTGACTTCGGGATCTGTATTCATTCCGGAGGGGCGGGTATGGACACGCGCCGGTTTAGTGCCGGTTGTCAGATCATTGAGAATCCTAACGGATATTTTGCTGATCCAACCTGGAGTAATTTCTGGCTACCAATTCTGAATGAAATGAAAAACCATAGTCTTTCTACAGTTCCGTATATGCTCGTGGATATCGCTGATTTGCCGGCGAATTGTGATTTGCCGCCGAATTCGCCGATATAGGCGGATTCTGCCTCTTTTGTTCTCCACGCCGCAATGACAAAGTGATCGAGACGCACGAGCACGTGGGCGATTTCAAAGGGTGTGTAGTGTGCTCTTGTTACCGTTCCGGCTAGATTCCGCTTCCTAAATGCCGAATGATTGGGCACAATTCTCCCATGACTCCGCTTTTACGAGGCGATTGCAAGGGAAGCGAACGGATTAGACCCAAAAATTGGGCATTTCTCCTGAAAGACCCAAATATTGGGTCGAATTCTCGTTAGATGGTGAAGCCACCGCTCATAAGCCATGCCGCGAACGCTTCAGATCATCCTTCGCATAGCCGGCGCGGCGCTTGTCGCCATTGCGGCCATCCACTTCGTCATCGACGTTGTGCGCTCGATGCGGACAGAGGATCATGCCACGTCAGACGGATTTCAGATTCACCACACGATCGAGGTTCCACATACCACGCTGCTGGCCGGGTTGGCAGGAGGAGCGTTGGTGGGCCTCAGCTTTATTCGAGGGCGCAAAGCTCCGTGACAGCGCAACCATCTAACCATGCAGTGGAGCGAACGCCCACCCGCCGCGCATTCGCGCTCCGTGTGGCTAGTTGCTTCTCACTGCAATCAGCGCTCGCCCTCGGTGGCCGTCGCTCACTTTATTCTCGTTAGGCCTCATGCGCGCTCTGGTTCTCATCGCAATGTTCCTTAGTGCCTGCGACACCCTGAACATCCAGCAGTATCGCGTCGCGGGGGGCGCGCACAGAGATGTCGCGAAGGTGAAGCGCGTCCTGCATGATGTTGCCAATCAGACGGGCCTTGTCGATCGCACCTCCACTTCGCGAGCGCCGCGCACGGTTGTGTTTTACACGCAGCCGGATGTTCAGCACTTTCGCGTCGATCTCGGTGCTCGGATACTCGGAGACGATGTCGTGGTTGATCTGAACGGCGGGTTTGGGCCCGCGCGACCAGAGTTCAAGCAAGCTGCGCATTTGCTCACGCCAGCGCTATCGGGTGAGCTTGGCTCGCGGCTCACCGTTATGCCTCTAGGCACACAATCCATTCCAGTTACCACCCAATGAGACCTAACCAGGCGATGGAGCGAACCGCGGACCGCTCCGCGTTCACATTTGAGATGACTTCCACACATTCACTCCGAGCGACGCGCGGCCTCGTCCGCGGTCGCTCATCTTGTTCTCGTTAGACCCATGTCACGTTTCGTCACGCGCAAGCCTCTGATTTTTGCTGTGGCGATGCTCGCTCTCGCGTTAATTGGCTTCTTCTTGTGGCAATACACAAGTCCGTTCCCGGTCAGCGTGCCGAAGGACCGCACCCTAGTTGATTCATTTCATGCGAATCACCAAACCTTCGAGACGCTCAAGCAGATGGCAGACGAAGACACAACAATCGCCTCAAACAATAACAGTGACAGCCTTAGTGTCACTCGGCGCTCGGAATACGCTCGTTTGCTTTCGCAGATACATTCGAACATGCGAATGGGCTTTGACGCGAAGGGGACGGTATTTTCATTTGCGGGAGGCGGTGTCGGTCTCTCAATCGGCCCTAGCTGGTCGAAGGGAATTGCATACCTGCCGGCTCCGAGCAGCGTCGGCCAGATCGTCAAGAATTTAGATAAAAACCCCGGTCATGATGACATGTATCTCGTTCCAATCGAAGGAAATTGGTACGTCTT
>JBARMF010000161.1:0-2651 GCA_049802315.1 Candidatus Udaeobacter sp. | reverse complement strand
TGAAACACGAATTGTCTCTGTTATGAAGCTACAAATGAAGGGGACTTGGAACGAGATAAAAGGCAAACTAAAGCAGAAATACGGTCAACTGACTGACGACGATCTGACGTTTGCCGATGGCAAGGAGGATGAGCTTTTGGGTCGACTCTAAAAGAGACTAGGCAGAACAAAAGACGAGCTTCGATCCGAGATTGAGGAGATGTGATTTATCACAGCGTGCTCTAGCGAAACTCCATCGTGGAATAGGGCCCTCCGAAAAGAGGGGCGTTAAACGCTGAGGACTGCCGCCGTGAATAGGTGGCTCACATCGGCGGTTTGTTTCCTAAAACAACACGCACCTCGTGCGGCAGGCCATCGTCAGACAACCTCACAGTTTTGTCGGCTACCGAGACGCCATCCAATTCCATCAAGATAACACCACGAGAACAGTGGTCAGGATTCTCGACCGTGATGTGATAAGTGGTGTTTTTGAAACGGTATCGCAGACGAAAGCCGGGCCAATCTTTCGGTATGACCGGGTTAATCGTGAGCGTATCGCCGCGGCGTTGGAATCCCAGAACTTCTTCAAGCCAGACGCGATAAGTCCAGGCTGCCGCGCCCGTGTACCAAGTCCAACCGCCGCGCCCGACATTGCCCGCTAACGAGTAGACGTCGCCTGGGATGACATACGGCTCGACCTTATAGCGTTCGCAGTCTTTTTCATCCCGGGCGTGCTCAACAGGATTCAACATCCGTAAGAGTCGGACAGCTTTATCGCCGTCGCCTTGGCGGGCAAAAGCCATTGGCACCCAGGTCGCGGCATGCGTGTATTGGCCGCCGTTTTCCCGCACACCGGGAGGATAACCCTTGATATAGCCAACGTCAGCGGCGGTTTTGTCGAAAGGCGGAGTAAAGAGTAAAATTAAATCGTCTGCTTCACGCACGAGATTTTCCTCGAGCGATCGCAGCGCGACCTCAATGCGATCGGAGTCGCCAGCACCGGAAATCGCGGCCCAGCTTTGCGGGAGTGAATCGATGCGGGCCTCAGTGTTTTCTTTCGAGCCGAGAGGCGTGCCATCGTCGAAGTATGCGCGACGATACCACGCTCCGTCCCATGCCTGCGCGTCGACTATTTTAGCCAACTGCGCAGCGCGCACCTGGCAGGCTCGCGCTTCGTCATGCAGTTCGCGTAGAGTGAGCAGCTCAGCGAAGTCTTTCAGTACGCAAATCTCAAACCAGGCGAGCCAGACGCTTTCGCCTTTACCGCCCAGTCCGACGCGATTAAGGCCGTCGTTCCAATCACCACCTCCGATCAAAGGCAACCCATGCGGACCGCTTGTGGCGGAGCGCGCGATGGCCCGCCGACAATGTTCGAGTAGAGAACCTTCCGTGGCGGAAACGGCCGGAATGGAAAGGCTCTCTGTCTGTTGTTCCTCTAACGGTTTGGCGTCGAGGAATGGAACCATCTGATCGAGAATCGCGGCGTCGCCGGTGCTACGAACGTAGTGCGCGGTGACGAAGGGGAGCCAGAGAAGATCGTCACTGATCCGCGTCCGGACGCCCGCGCCAGACTCCGGATGCCACCAATGTTGGACATCGCCTTCCACGAATTGTCGCGCCGCGGCGCGCAGAATGTGGTCGCGCGCTAGCTCGGGTGCCGCATGCACAAGAGCCATGACATCTTGCAATTGGTCGCGGAATCCGTAGGCACCACTCGATTGATAAAGGGCCGAACGACCCCAGAATCGGCAGCTAAGAGTCTGATAAAGCAGCCAGCGATTGACCAGAAAGTTCGTGGAAAGGTCGGGTGTTTCCACTTCGATTGTGCTTAGGAGCCGGTCCCACCATTGGCGTGTTTCTTTAAATGCGGCTTCGACGTTGGCGGGATCGCGAAAATGCGTAACGAGTCCACGCGCTTTTTCCTCGTCATCCGCCTGCCCGACGAGAAAAGTCATTTCTGCGGTGTCCCCCGGTTCAATCTCCACCATCAGCTGCACGGCGGCACAAGGGTCAAGGCCGGCGCCAACGTCGCCGGTCAATCGTTCGTGCTCCATCGCTGCCGGATCGCGCAGCGAGCGGTTACGCCCGATGAACCCCGCGCGATCAGCAGTGAACGAAGTAGGCGTTGGAGCCGAAGTGGCAAAAGTAATGCAGTCGCAAAATTCAGGGTTGTAAGAATTGCGGGCGAACAGAGTCTGGCTCTGTAAATCCCATTTTGTAACAACGTGCATACCGGTTTCCTCAGGATCGGATCCGAGAACAAGAGTGGCGTAAGCGGTGACAGTCAGCTTTCGCCGTCGCGACGAATTGTTGCGCAAGCGCAGCCGCTGCACGCGTACAGGTTTTCCACCGCCATCATCGATCGGCACGAACGTCAGCAACCGTTGCTGGATCGCATGGCTGTTATGTTCAAACGTTGTGTAACCCTGACCATGCCGCGCACGGTAGGCGTCCTTCTCTAGAATCGGTTTGGCTGTTGGGGACCACGTGGCGCCGAGCTCGTCATCACGGATGTAGATGGCTGTTCCGGGCGGATCGGCGATCGGATCGTTGAACCACGGCGTGAGCCGATCGTTCTGGCTATTGCGACCCCAGACACATTCGGCGCCAGACTCGGAAATCAATGCCCCGAACTTCGGGTTCGCCATGATATTGATCCAGGGAAGCGGTGT
>JBARMF010000160.1:0-38342 GCA_049802315.1 Candidatus Udaeobacter sp. | reverse complement strand
AACCCGGCCAATCTGGTCGGCTTGCGTGATGCTATTCGATTTTGGTCAGATCAATCCCGTCGCGACGGAGCCCGTTCGGCTAACATCGAGCGCGCATCGCAATTCGATATTTCGAAGAATGTCGCGCAAACGCTTGAGATTTTGACACGCATATCCGGGTAATGCACGCATCGTCCAGGGAACGACGGCTTGGGCAGCCCCGAAAGCTTTCGGGGCTGGGAAGCCGTCATTCCTTGCCACGCGAATTGCTAGCCAGCCAGCGCGGCATCCGCGTCCGGGAAAATCTGAAAGACCTGATCGAGCCGCGAGATTTCGAAGATCGAGCGCACAGTTTCCTGTAATCCGGCCAGCATGAATTTGCCTCCGTCGCCTTCCACCTTTTGCATCGCTTGAATCAAGGCCGCGAGCCCCGCGCTGTCTATGTAGCTCACTTCGGAAAGATCGACCACCAACCGCTCGGGTTTCTTGTCGATCAACTCGTTGAGCGTTGCTGTGACCGTCGGGGATACGTGTAAATCGATTTCCCCCTTGAGCGGCACAACGTTGGAACGGCTCTGACGTGGCGTGATATCTGATGAGGCTGGGTCGTTTTTCATTTCACCGTGCAATACGTTAACGGATCACCATCCGAGTGTGTCGATAATTGTTTCCACGTTGGAGAGATCATCAATTAAAAAATCCGGCTGATGCTTTGCAAGCTCATCCCGGCCCCATCTGCCCGTCGCGACGGCGACCGTCCGCGCGCCGATGGCTTTGCCGCACGCGATGTCGCGCGGGGTATCGCCAATGACGTCGATCTCGGACGCGGCGAACTCCCGTCCGTGTTTCTCCTTCGCGCGGGCCCGAGCGAATCGGCCGAGCTCGTTTCGGTCGCGGTGATCATCGGCAAACGCGCCGAATTCGAAGAAATGCCAGACGCCGTAGTGGTCAAGTTTTAGTCGCGCACCGCGGGACACATTCCCCGTGAGAAGCGCCAGCACGACGTGTGGCCGCGATTTCAGCCGTTCAAGTAACTCCAGCACTCCGGGTAGCAGTTTGCCTTTTCGACGCGGCAACTCCAGCGAAAGAAAATGCACGTAACTGTCCAGGAACCCACTCACGTTTTCGTTAATCGCGGGAATTTCATGTTTGTTCAGGATGCTGAGGACAATTCCCGAGTCGGTCATGCCCGCAATCTCAATGTCGTGAAAATCGTCATCGATTCCGAACCGCTCTTTAAATGCAAGTATCAGCGCGTGGACGCCCGCGCCTCCCGAGTGGATTAACGTGCCGTCGATGTCGAAGAGAAGAAGGCGCTGTGGCGTGTCTGTCATGTCGCAAGAATGACGAAATCCGAATGACGAATGACGAAAGAATGACGAAAATCAAATGAACGAAAAGCCTGTAACGAATAGCTGGATTGTTTGCCGTGGTTCGTCATTCGACATTCGTGCTTCGTCATTAACCTTTGACTCTCTCGGTTCCGCCACGTTCCTGTGGTGCAACGGGTCAAAGGTTTGGTGCGTGCATCATTAGCACCGCAACCATACTTCCTAAAAAGAGAAACAGCACAATTCCCAAGCCGATGAGAATTCCAGTACGCACTGGGTCGTTCTGCTGTTCCTGGCGGCGAAGTGGAGATGCACTACTCAAATGGAGCAACTCTGCGCCAGCTTCCGTGAAATGAGCCTTGATCTCCTCCGGCTTCGGTAACGGTTTTGAACCGCCGACTTCCGACGACTCGTATTTCGCCTCGGCTGCGCCAAAACGAATCCGATCATCAAACCGCAGCACCGCTTCTGTCACAGGCTTGCCATTGACGCGTGTGCCATTGGTCGAATCAAGATCTTTCAATCGATAGGTATCGCCTTCCAGCAGCAACTGCGCGTGATGCGTCGAGATCGACGGATCATTGACGACGATGGTGTTATCGGGTCCACGCCCGATTGTGATCGCCTCGTCGACCAGCTCGTGTGTAACGCCTGAAATGATCAGCTTTGGCATGCCACAAACCTTAACTAAATAAGGTGAAGTGGACAAATAGCCTCGGCATCGCGATTGACCACGCACAACCAGACTCGATAGTGGCGCTTCCATGGCCATTGAGCTGACGCGCAATTTTTGCATCATCGCGCACATCGATCACGGCAAAACGACATTGTCCGACCGGTTGCTGGAGCGGACCGGCACGATCCAGGATCGCGAGAGGCAGGACCAGCTTCTTGATTCGATGGACCTTGAAAGAGAGCGGGGGATCACAATCAAAGCGCATCCGGTGGCGATGCGTTACACCAGCAAGTCGGGTGAGAACTATCGGCTGAATCTGCTCGATACGCCGGGGCACGTCGATTTTGCCTACGAAGTTTCGCGCAGCCTCGCTGCGTGCGAAGGCGCGCTGCTGGTGATCGATGCGGCGCAGGGCGTGGAAGCGCAAACGGTCGCGAACGTTCATCTCGCGCATAAGCAGGGGCTCACGATTGTTCCGATCATCAACAAGATTGATCTGCCAAATGCCGATGTCCCCTCTGTCCTACGGCAGGTGGAAGAGATCCTGGCAATCCCTGCCGAGGAAGCGATCCAGGCGAGCGCAAAGATGGGCATGGGCATTGAGGAAATTCTGGAAGCGATCGTAAAGCGCATTCCCGCGCCGCAATCGCCGCCGGACGAAACACTGCGCGCGCTGGTGTTCGATTCCGTGTTTGACGTTTATCGCGGCGTGATCGGCTATGTGCGTGTGGTCTCTGGAACAGTGGAAGCGGGCCACGGGATCATGTTGATGAGCAATGACGCCCGGCATGAGATCAAGGAAGTGGGCGTCTTTACCCCGAAGATGCGCGTCCAGGAACGACTGAATCCCGGTGACGTCGGTTATTTCATTGCGAATATCAAATCAACCGCCGACATCAAGATCGGCGACACGATTACAGATCAGCGCCATTCCGCGCGAGAGCCGCTGCCCGGTTTCCAGGAAATTCATCCGATGGTTTTCAGCGGGATCTATCCGATTAACACCGGCGATTTCGAACATTTGAAGACCGCGATTGGCAAGCTGCGGCTGAACGATTCAGCCTTCGTTTATCAACCGGAAAGCTCGGTTGCGCTGGGTTTCGGGTTTCGCTGCGGGTTCCTTGGATTGCTTCATATGGAGATCATTCAGGAAAGGCTTCGACGCGAGTACAACATGGACATCATAGCGACCAGCCCCAGCGTGATCTACGAGGTCTTAACAACACGCGATGAAAAACTCCTGATCGATAACCCGGCGCATCTTCCCGATCCGAGCCTGATCGCAGAAATCCGGGAGCCAATTGTGAGGGCGTACGTGCTTTGCCCGAATGAAAACATCGGTGACATCCTGCAATTGATTCTGGAGAAGCGCGGCCAGATGGAACGCACCGAATCGCTGGATACGCGTCGCGTAATGTTGCATTGCCAATTGCCGCTCAACGAAATTCTTGTCGATTTCAACGACAAGATTAAGAGCATCACGCGTGGTTACGGTTCGATGGATTACGAGCACGCCGGTTACAGGGCTGCGAAGCTGGTGAAGCTGGACCTGCTTGTTAACGGCGAACCGGTTGATGCGTTCTCTACCATAGTGCATAAGGATCGAGCCGAGGCGCGTGGACGCCAGTTGGCGGCCAAACTGAAGGAAGTGATCCCGCGTCAGCTTTATGCGGTGGCAATTCAGGCTGCGATAGGCGGGAAAATTATTGCGCGGGAGAGTGTTTCCGCTTTACGAAAAAATGTCACCGCGAAATGTTACGGCGGCGATATCACCCGCAAACGAAAATTACTGGAGAAACAAAAAGAAGGAAAAAAACGGATGAAAAGCATCGGAAAAATCAACATTCCTCAGGAAGCGTTCATCGAAGTGCTCAAAGCGCAATGAGTCTGGAAATCAGAGATTCCTCGACTTCGCTTCGCTCCGCTCGGAATGACAAGACAACTGGAGGAAGCATTCATCGAGGTGCTCAAAGCGCAGTGACGCGCTTTGAAATGACGAAGGAAATCTGAATGCCTAAATCCGAAATCCCAAGAGCCTGCCGACAGAGTTTTCGCTCCTTTGAGCTTCGTCATTTATTCGTCATTCGTCATTCGTCATTCGTCATTTAATCCATGTTTACATCGCGCCATATTAAACACAGCCGGCTGCTTTTGCGGCACGTCCGGAAGTACCTTCGTTATAAACACGATAAACTCAGTGACGCCGACCGGGAACACATCGTCTCCGAAATGCAGACGCTTCGCGAATCCCTGCGCTCGAGAGACCGGGAGAAAATTCATAACGCAGCGGAGACACTTGATAAGACGCTCCACAAACTCACGCCGGTAACGTGGGAATCGCATTGGCGAGAAAACTGCGAAGTGATTTTGGTCGCCATCGTGATCGCGGTGGGAATTCGCTCTTATTTTCTGCAGCCGTTCAAAATTCCGACCGGCTCGATGCAACCGACGTTAAACGGAATTATCGGTCATCCGAGCACCGAGCCGAAGCCAAATTTTCTGCGACAGATCGTGGAATTTGTTCTTCTGGGTCGCAATTACATCGACGTGGTGTCGCGCGAGGATGACCAGATTTCCGAGATCGTGCCCAAGAAAATAGGGTTCTTTTTTACTTTTTCGCGCCTCGTATGTGAGCGGCAAAGTTTCCTCGTATACGCCTCGCCCGACACGCTTCGTCAGGATTTCAATGTCTTTCCCGGCCGGATCTGTCATCGCGGCGAAGTTATCGCACGGGGCGCGATCGACACGGGCGACCAGGTGTTTGTCGATAAATGCAGCTACAACTTTGTTAAGCCGCATAACGGGGATGTTTTTGTCTTCAGGACAAATAATATTCCGGCGATTCGTCCGGATCCCGTAGCCGGAGCGCCTTTTTATATTAAGCGATTGGCCGGTCTGCCTGGCGACCAGTTGCGTATCGATTCGCCATTTCTTTACATCAACGGCAAAAAAGCCCAGCGCTACGGCTTCGAACGGGTGATGTCGATGCGACCGCCGTACCGCGGTTATGCGCCCGGCCACGAGTATTTGGCGAAACCTGATCAGACGTATACCGTGCCGCGCGACGGTTATTTCGCCATGGGCGATAACAGTTATAACAGCTTCGACAGCCGCTACTGGGGACCGGTTCCGGTGGAAAACCTGGTCGGCCGAGGGTTATTTGTTTACTGGCCGTTTTTCCCGCACTGGGGACCTATTCGTTAGACCGGTGATGGAGTAATGGATTGTTGGAGTGATGTTCTGAGTCGCATTACTCCATTACCGATTTCGGTCGAGATGACGCAAGCTTGGCCCGGCGTTTACGCTTGGATCGGGCTCTGCGGTGGTTACGCGCTGGTAATGCTCTTTGCGCCAGTTCGGCGAGCGCTCATCGACGGTCTTCACTGCCTCGGGCGTTACCACCGGATTTGGATCACCTTCGCGGTCCTTGGATTTGGCTACTTCGTCTTTCAGTTTGTCACTTTCACGCCGATCCGGAACTGGGCGGACTTGGAGCTGAGCCAAATCACTTCGTTGCCGCAGTGGGCTTGGCCAAGGTTGAGTGAGATATGGAGACAGGCTCTCTTGCCCGCCGTCGAGGGCGTTGCGGGAATTTTCGACAACGCCACCACCACATATCCGCTGTCCGTCATCGCGGCGATTTTGATGATTATGAACTGGCGCGGATTGCACAGCGCCTTGTTGCGCGCGCTGCGGAAACGGTACGGTTTCTGGGGTCATCTGATTTATCTGATTCTATTGCTGAGTGCACTGGCGTCGTTGCTGAAGCCCATCGTCTTCTGGCAATTACCGGAATGGAGTGGCCTGTTGCCTGCAGCTGGTCTGCTGCGCGTTTCGGCCACGGTGGATGCGACCGCATTTATTTTCGAATATCTCGTGGGCGTTTATATCCAGGTCTATCTCATCACTGTGTGTCTGGCCTGGATAAGGGGTTTTAGCTTTGAAGAGGGCGAATTGTTCCGGTTCGCCATGAGGAGGTTCAGTTATGTTTTGGAATGGGCGGGCATTGTGGTTGCGGTGAGCACGTTAATCCTCCGTGTGCCGCTCGTACTTGCCTACTTCATCGAAATCCCGCGAGTCCTCGATTACCTGCCTATAGCGAGGGTTCTCATGAGCGGATTGATTATCGCCTTTTGTTCGGTCCAAATCTCGCTGGTGTTGCACAACGAAACCCTGATCGCAGCGATCCGCGCACACATTTTTTTCATCCAAAAAAATGCCGGTCGTCTCGCATGGTTTCTGGTGATTTGCGGGATCCACTTTTATGGCATCATGGCCTGCGACGCCATTGTGCGCGGAGCGATCGCCGATCGGTTGGGCGCGCTATTGCTGTGGAAATTCAGTTTTGCGTGTCTGCGAGGTCTGGTCACGGGCTGGCTGTTGGCTTCATGGGTCTGCTTGTTTCGGCAATGCGAAACAAACAGAATTCAGCAGGAGAAATGGATTCAATATTGACGAAGCAGATTACGAGAGGGCGAACGTGAATGCGGCCGCCATCACGCGCCAGAGCAAATCCAATCTGGCCCTGGCTTTTATTTCGTTAGGCCGCGAGCGCAAACGCGACATCACGATTTTCTACGCCTTCTGCCGTGTGGTCGATGACATTGCCGATTCGACGGAACTGAGCGTCATCGAGAAACGAGTGCGTCTGGCGAATTGGCGCCAGATGCTTCGAGCCGGCGCTCCAGACGAGCCGCTGCTCGCCCGCGATGTGCGACAATTAATGGACAAATATTCGCTTCCACCCGACATGCTCGAGGAAATCATCGCCGGAGTGGAAATGGATTTGAGTATTGCGCGATATCCCACCTTTGACGCGCTTCGTGTCTATTGTTACCGGGTCGCCAGCGCAGTTGGGCTGGTCAGCATCGAGATCTTTGGTTATCGCAACCCGCGTTGCCGGGAATACGCAATCGATCTCGGACTTGCGTTGCAAATGACGAATATAATTCGGGATGTGTGCAAGGATTTTCAGGCCGGGCGCATTTACCTGCCACAGGAAGATCTGGTGCGGTTCCGCTATTCCGAAGCTGATCTGGCCAAACGGCAATACAACGAGCACTTCATCCAGTTAATGCAATTCGAAGCGTTGCGCGCGCGTGAATTCTTTAGCCGCGCGGCAGCTGAGCTTCCGCCTGAGGATCGCCGGGCCATGGCGCCTGCAGAGATCATGCGCTCCATTTACCGGGCGCTGCTTCGAAGAATTGAACTGGACAACTTTCGTGTTTTCGAAAAAGAATATCGGTTAAGCAAGCCGGAGAAGGCAGGTCGGATCACGGCGCAGTTGTTCAAATCTTTTTTGAATTGGCCCCGTCGAGCATCCGTCTGAGTTCCTGGCTGCGAAATATTAACAAGAACAAACCTATGAAAAACAAATCTCTAAAAATTCTGTCGGCGATCACGATTGCATTGGGTGTGCTCGGCACAAACCTGTACGCGCAAGGCACGGACTCGCGCATAGGCAGTATTGCGCGTGAACGGGCGGAAAAGGGGGCGATTGAAGCTACACCGCTCACGAAAGCAGAGGCTGACAAGAAATATCCGTCAAAATCAAGAACCTATCCAGCGGGCACTCGCGACGCGCATGATCCTTCCGGCGTTGTTTCCAGCCCATATCCGCCGCATGACAAGTACAACTGCTTGAAGGTTAACCACGGCGGGTTGGTGCTCGACGTGCATGCGAAGCAAGTATTTGTATACCCCTGACATCGATCCGGCCAGCTAAAGGCTGTCTGAATACGGCTCCGCAACTTCAGGGCGGCTGCGCAGTTTAATGCGGCGAATTAAATTGGCGTATGCAAATAAAGATTCTGACGATTGTACCCATCATTGCGATGGGTTGCTGCATTCTGAGTTCGTGTGACACGCCGGTTGGCCAAGGTGCAGCATGGGGCGCCGCCACGGGGGCCTTCATCGGTGCCGCGGCGACTGGAAATGTCCGGGCGGCGTCAATCGGCGCAGCGGCCGGAGCGGCAGCTGGCGCTTTAACCGGCAAGATTGTCCAGGAGAATCAAGCTGCTGGATATGGCCCGCCGCCGCCGGGTGGTTATCCATTTGCGCGCTGGGCGGGAAGCCCAGGGTTTTTCTACAGCCCTTATACAGATCGCGTCTACGACCTACGCGGCGTGCCGCCCGGTGGACTCACTCGCGACGTTGATACGGGTCGCCTTTTCCGCCGGCCATGAAGACAAGGAATGACGGCTTCCCAGCCGTCATTTTGCAATCGACGGCTGCCCAAGCCGTCGCTCCTTGGGGAATTTAGCCCTTCGCACTTTCCATTTTGCGCTGTAATTCATCCACGATCGCCCGCGCTTCGTCTGTCATGTTTAATAATTCCGGCCACGGCCGGTGATAATTTTCGCCTGGTAATTTGCGGGTCGCGTCAAAGCCCATGTGCGAACCGATGTTCTGTTCGCTCGGAGCGTGATCGAGGGAGTCGCTTGGATTTTTAATGATGGTTGTGTCGCGGGCGGGATCGGTGTTCGCGCACAATCGAAAAAGCACCTCGCTCGTGTTATGCACATCGCAATCTTCGTCCACTGCAATGATGTACTTGCTGAACATCATTTGTCCCATTCCCCAGAGCCCATGCATCACTTTAAAAGCCTGATACGGATATTGCTTTCGAATGCTCACAAAAACCAGATTGTGGAACACTCCTTCGGGCGGCAACGTGATATCCACAATCTCTGGGAAATTCATCTTGAACACGGGCAGAAGAATTCGAACGGATGCGTCGCCGATGTAGAAATCTTCCATTGGTGGTTTGCCGACGATCGTTGTCGGGTAAATCGCATCCCGCCGGTGCGTGATCGCGGTCAGATGGAAAACGGGGTAATTTTCGACTGCGGTGTAAAATCCCGTGTGATCGCCAAACGGCCCTTCCGGGCGCATATCGCCTGGCTGAACATAGCCTTCCAAGACAAAGTCGACGTCCGCCGGCACCTCCAAGTCGATCGTCTTGCAGCGAACCAGCTCGATCGATTTTCGTCGCAGGAACCCGGCAAATAACAGTTCGTCCAAACCATCCGGCAACGGTGCGGTTGCTGCGAATGTGTAAACCGGATCGCCGCCTAGCGTGACAGCCACCGGCATCCGTTCGCCGCGTTCGTAATAGCGTTTGCCGTGGCGCGCCCCGACTTTATGAAGCTGCCAATGCATCCCGGTCGTGCGCTCGTCGTACACCTGCATTCGGTAAATGCCCACATTGCGCGCGCCGGTCTCCGGATCGCGCGTATGTACATTTGGCAGGGTGACGAAACGACCGCCGTCTTTCGGCCAGCACTTGAGGATGGGCAGGTCGCGCAAAGAAAAATCGTCGCCAGGCTCGATTTCATGCACCACTTCCTGGCACGGCGCGTCACGCACTGATTTTGGCCGCGCATGCAGCAGATGGATTCCTTGTTTAAGCAGATTCCATCCTTCGCGCAGATCTGTGGGCGGCTTTGCTTTCAGGATGAGCTGAATTTCGCGCGCGACATCTTCAACGTCGGAAACCTGTAACGCCATGGCCATGCGGCGGCGCGATCCCATGGTATTAATGGCCACCGGAAATTCCGACTTTTTGCCATTCACAATCGGTTGCTCAAACAACAGAGCTTTTCCGCCGCCGGGCGATTTCATCTCGCGGTCTGCCCATTCGGCAACGAGCAGTTCGGTGTCGACAGGGATTGTGACGCGCTTCAGTTCGCCCGCTTGTTCAAGAGCATCGAGGAACTGTCGAAATGAGCGGTAAGCCATTGGATCAGACCCGCGGAATACTCATCTGTCACGTGCCACAACGCGACAGAATTTTTTGAACGGATCTAGTGCGACGTGACGTATTGATATGACACCGCTTTGCCGTGGGCGAAAGTAACGAGCTTGCCAGGATAAGGGATGCTTGGCGGGAACCATGAATAACAAAACGGATCGTACAAAGGAGCCCCGAAATATTCATCTAACGGTTCAAAGGGATAGTACGGGTAGCTGGTGTAATAAATGTAAACCCAAGTCTCCGTAGTACCGCCTCCCATGTTGCCGATAATTTTTCGATCGGGAGAACCCCACGCCAGCCACACGGCGGGTCGCGACATACCGATTCGAATTTGTTCCTGACTTACAAGCGCCTGGTCTCTTCGTGAAAGACTCTGGTAAAGGTCTGGATGGTCAGAAATTCGCGTTTGTGGCGTTGAACAACTGGTGAAAAAGAGCGCGCCCGCCGCGACAGCCGATGCCGTTGCGCGAAGGAAAGAGCAACGCTTCATGCCACGAGCAAATCATACCGACCGCTGAGTTGGCAAGCCAAACTCCAGTTACGGCGGAGTGAGATATCGGAAAAACACAACTCTGCCGTTGGCGAAGGTGACGCCTCTTGATGGATGCACGAACTTTGGAGGGATATACGTCCAGTCGAATGGCCCATAAGAGTACGGACCGCCGTAGCTGGGAGGCGTTTCGTAACGTAGATAGACCCACGTTTCAGCAGCGCGACCCCCCATGGGGTTAGGAATCTTTTGATCCGGTGTGCCCCAAGCCAGCCACACGGCGTCCACGGTCATCCCGGGGCGAATCTGCCCCTGGCTGACCAATGCCTGGTCTCTCGGCGAGAGGCTCTGATACATTTCCGGATGTTGTGAAACACGGTATCCCGTAGTTCCGCAGCTGCTGAAAATCAGCGCCCCAGCGGTTATCGCGAATGTCAGCGCGAAGCGCGCCAGTCGACCCATCATCCGGTACGATGGTGCGTCCGCCGTAATGCGTCAATGAATGCAGTTGGTTGATTCACTGTCGCCTTCCCAGTAACGTGTCGCTGCAATGCAGGACCGTTACGGCCACCGGATTTCCTATCTGCGTGTTTCGATCACGGACCGTTGTAATGAGCGATGCAGCTATTGCATGCCGCAGGAATTGCAGGAGTGGTTGCCGCGCCACGAAATCTTGACCTATGAAGAGACCCTGCGGCTCATTCGGATCGCGGCCGAACTCGGCGTCTCGAAAGTGCGAATTACTGGTGGTGAACCGCTGACACGCCGGGGCATACTCGATTTCGTTCGACAAATTCCTGAGATTCCCAGGATTACGAGCATCGGTCTTTCGACGAACGGCACCTTGCTCACACGCGAAATCTCGCCCGGCAAAACAATGGCGAGAGCATTGCGCGACGCCGGTGTGCAATCGGTGAATATTTCACTCGATACCCTCGATGCTGCATTTTATTCGCAGATCACCGGTCGGGATTTCCATGCACAGGTGCTAGGCGGGATCGACGCCGCGATCACCGCAGGGTTCGAGCAGATCAAACTCAACGCAGTCCTCATGCGGGGGCGCAATGAAGATCAATTGCTGCCACTAATCGAATTCGCTGCGGCGCGAGATCTTCTGCTTCGGTTTATTGAATTGATGCCGGTGAGCACCACAGAAGTTCTAAGCGAGAGTAACTTTATGTCCGTAACGGAGGCCAAACGATTAGTCGAATCGGTTTACGGGAGTCTGATTCCGGAGACGGAGTTTCGCACGAATGGTCCAGCCAGTTACTACCAGATTCCGGGACGCTCCCAACGTGTAGGTTTCATCGGTGCGATGACGAACATGCATTTTTGCGAGAGCTGCAACAAGCTGCGGCTCACGTGCGATGGAAAGTTGCGCCCATGTCTTGGCAGCTATTTGGAGTTTGACATCATGGAACCACTGCGGGCGGGCGCGAGCGATGAGCAGCTCAAACAGTTTTTTCTCAATGTGGTCGAACGAAAGCCGCAGGAACACGATTTTCGAAACAATTACCACCCCAATCGCAAAATGATTGCGATCGGCGGGTGAGCAGCCGCCATGCCCTGCCTTTTTGGATTGTCATGTTGAGCGAAGCGAAACATCTCTGACTGGAAAAATGATCAGGGATTCTTCGCTTCGCTTAGAATGACAGCATGGGACAGATGAAAAGACTCACTCACATCGATTCCGATGATCGCGCGCAAATGGTGGATGTTTCAGCGAAGCCGCTCAGTAAGCGAAGAGCTGTTGCATGCGGAAGTATTAGGCTCCAGCGAGAAACGCTCGATCTGATTGCAAGAGATCAAATCGCCAAAGGCGATGTCTTTGCGACCGCGCGCATTGCCGGGATCCAGGCCGCCAAGCAAACTGCGCAGCTCATTCCTCTTTGCCATACTTTGCCGCTTGGCCAGATAAACATCGATATTGTTGCTTCGAAGGATGGTGCGGAGGTTAAATGCACTGCGCAGACAATTGCGCAAACGGGAGTCGAAATGGAAGCGCTGGTCGGCGTCACCGTAGCATTGCTGACGATTTACGACATGTGCAAGGCAGTGGACAAACATATGATGGTTTCCGACGTGCAGTTGCTTGAGAAAACGAAAAGCACTGTAGCGGCTGCCTATGACCGCCACAGCAAAAGAACGCGCCGCTCATAGCAATCCGCTACAAGCATGCAAATACAAGTTGGTATCATCACGGTTTCTGATCGCGCCAGTGCGGGTGATTATGAGGACTTGGGCGGGCCGGCCTTGAAACAAGTCGCGCAAAAGATCGGCTGGCACGTCTTAGCCGAAGCGATTGTGCCAGACGAGATCGGTAAAATTCAGGAAACAATTCGATCGTTTGCCACACAAGGCTGCGGATTGATTCTGACGACGGGCGGTACGGGTATCAGCCCGCGTGATGTTACGCCAGAAGCGATTCGTGCCATGATGCGAGTAGAATTGCCAGGATTCGGAGAAGTCATGCGCGCCGAATCGATGAAGATTACGCCGAATGCCATTCTCTCACGCAACCTTGCCGCGGTCGTCGATCACGCTCTTGTGATCGCGTTACCAGGGAAGCCGAGCGGCGCTGTGGAATGTCTCAGCTTTGTGCAAGGTGCAATCCCGCACGGCGTCGCGGTAGCGCAAGGCACACCGACGTCGTGCTGAAACTTTCGGCACGGATTAATTCGGCCAGATCAGCAGGTGCATCATCTGCGCGCCATAGTTCGTGAGATGCGCGTTCGCTCCGCGGCCAGAAACTATATCGCGAGTGAGATAGGAACACTCTGCCGAGCCATTTTTAACGTAGCTTACCTCGGGCTGCGCTACGCGTTTTCCGGATGGTTCAATTTTCAAGGGAACGCCGGAACTCGCGAACGAGACTTCCCAAGACGATCCACTTCGTTTTCCCGCTGTAGACATCCAGGGATACAGGGTGAGCAAATCGAAGTGCTGCGCCTTCGGCAAGGTGATCTTATAGAATGTCTCTTCACCGGCGAGAAATTCGGGAATTGTCAGCGTCGGATTCTTTCGGAGTGCCAAATAGAGGCGCGCCACGTCGAGACCGGCGAGGTTCATGCCGTTGTAGAGGCCATGGCGATTGGCATCGTTCCTAAAAAATGTGTTGTACCAGGCTTCGAATTGACGGCTGAACATCAGGCACAATTCCAGATGCAGATGTGCGCGTTCGCGGTTTATGCCGGTTCCGGTGTAACCCATCACCGCGATGGGTTGACCGCGCTTCACCGTCTCACCGGGCTGCACTGCAATCGAGCTGAGATGTGCGTACAGACTGTAGTAACTCGAGCCGCCCCACCGATGTTCGATTACGATGTACTTGCCATAATTTGAGTAGCCAGCCACGGAACTGATGTGCACAACTTCTCCATCGGCAATGGCGCGCACTTCGTCCCGAGGCTCGCCGTTTGCATCGCGGTGCACGGACCGGATATCGATTCCTTCGTGAAACCGCGTATAAATGAGGCCTCCTCCAGTGCTTTTCGGATCACGGACAAAACCATATTGCCCGCCTTCCCATGGTGCCGCTTTCGCGCCGTCGTAGTCTCGGTCGACAGATTGGTAAAAAGCGGGGCCGTCTCCCGAAAACAGAGCATCATTGTCAGTGGGCAGAACAAGATCGAGGACCTGATTTTGTGCCGTTTGAAGTGTCATCGGAGCAGACAACAGCAGAGCGACAACAACTACGGCGAACAATAGTCGCATCGACGATGATCCTTAGCGCTTGGGCTGACCGGGCAAGCGCCACTGTTTCTTCATTAGCTCAACATCCGCGGCAGTTAGTCCTGACGGAACATAAATTTTTCCATCCGACACCCGCTTGTCGATCTGCAATTCTGTGATCATTCTGCCGTTGATCAATACAAACAGAAAGCCGCCCCGGCGCTCGACGCTCAACGTATCGAGCACGACCCGCCCGTGATCGTCGAGCTGAAACAATGCGCCAAAAGTTCCGTCCTTGGCTGGGTACGGAGAAAAGGCCATGACATCGTTCTCCGTAATCCACGACAGTTTTTCAATGGCAACACTTTTCCCGGAAGAGGTCGCGCGCGCGGGTATTGAGAACACATCCGTATCTTGAGGGTTTGCTTGCGCATGGACGCGAAAAGTGCAGTGTCGTTCCTTCGCTGCTGCATCAATCAGCGCAAAAACCAGGCAACATACGAATACACAAAGACTTCTCATGCCGATCGACTGCGAAAACATTCGCGAGTTCATAAATGGTTTGACACCAACTTTGCAACCTAGAAAAATTTTTGGGCTATTTGGGGCCTCATGAAGCGCCGCCTTGTTTTGCTCGTTCTGATAGTTTTTGTGGCTGGGGCCATGGTCGGTCAGGACGTTACACCCACGCCTACGCCGACGCGAAAACGGGGTTGGTTGAGCCGGATTCTTCATCCGTTTTCTCCCAACGTCGTTCCGCAATACAAAGATGCGCGGCTGCGCGGGCTAGCCCTCGATCTGCAAATCACTCCCCAAACTGTGAAGTTATCTGAAGTCCGCCAGCTCAGTGTGAAAGTAACACTGGCAAATCTGTCCAAACGGCCCGTCACACTCGATTTTCCGACGACTCAGCGCATCGAGATCTATCTGACGAATTCCGCAGGCGAAGTCCTGACAAAGTGGTCTGAGAACCACGCCATCGCTGAAAAACCTGGCACAATTCTAATTAACTCGTCCGAGAGGATCGAGTACGACGAAACGATCTCGACCCGCGAACTTACGCCCAACAAGGTTTTTGTCGCTGAGGTTTTCTTTCCTCAATTTCTGGAGCTGCGCATTCGGCAAAAATTCCTGGCAGTGCCTTGAGCCGGAGAGTTGATAGTTAATAGCCAATAGCTGATAGAGCGGACTGTGGGCGTCGATCAACCGTCAACTACACACTATCAACTTTTTTCCGACTACCACATGCACCCGCAGGGACATCGTGTGCAGCAATACACGCAGAACTTGCTACAGCCCTGGGCGGATTCGGCGCGTAGATTAGGATTAAAGGATATCGCTTTTACCGATCACGATCGTTATCACGCCGGAATCGACTTTGACGAAATCAACCGGTTGCGGGAACGAAATCCCGATTTGCGGATCCGCGCGGGGATCGAGCTGGATAACGATCCCGTCCATTCACCAGCGAGCCGCAAATGGATCGAAAAAAATTGGGACAAGCTGGATTTCGTTCTAGGCTCGGTGCATTTCCTGGAGCGCGCCGATCAGATGTTCGACAGCGTGCCGGATGGCGCGACGCAATTCGAGCACAAGAATATCGACGAGATTTACGCCGATTACTTTCGCCGTGTCAGCGAAGTAATTGGGACCGGATTGGTCGATTCTCTTGCCCACTTGGATCTGATTAAAATCCATGGACATAGGCCGAGAGCAGACATCGGCACGTTGGTTAATGAGACACTTGAATTGATTCGTGCGCGCAATCTTGCGATTGAACTTTCCACCGCCGGTTGGCGCAAACCAGTGAATGAACTCTATCCCAGCGATTCAATTATCGAGTTGGCGATAGAGAAGGGGATTCCATTTACAACTGCCTCCGATGCGCACTCACACGTCCAACTTGGCGAAAATTTTGCCAGGCTTGCGGGCAAGATGGCCGAAATCGGCATTCGCGGAGTTTGCATTTTTGAAAAGCACAAAGGTGCCGAGGTGCCGCTACAACTGTAGGTCGAGCTGCGATTCTCTGTCCGCAGAAAACGCCTGTTCCGTTTCCAACGGCAGCGGCAGAGCGAAGCCGAGCCGTTCCGCGAGACGTTGACACGTCTCCAGTGCAAACCCTTCAAAGTGATTGCCGGCAAATGCCCAGACACTGCGCACGTCTGCAAGATGTCGCTGAATTTTCAGCGACCAGCTTTCCAACGCGGCTTCGCGTTTCCAGAGCAATTTTTCGTAACGATGGATATGGCCACCATCGACGTCGTATTTGGTCGCGTAATCACCAAGCAAGCGCAGGTACAGAAAATCAGTGGTGCATGGCAGAAATTCGAAAGGCGCAAGGTTCCGCTCGTTGAGCGGAGTGGTATCGGCCCAGACCCAGCAAATGCGGTACTTTTCCACCAGTCGAATAAACTGGGGCCGATGCCAGCCCGCGTGGCGAAATTCAATGGCAAACCGGAAATCCCGCGGCAATTGTGCGAGGAACTTGCGCAGCGCGTGTTTTCCGTCCGCTGGGGTCAGCGAAGGCGGGAGCTGAACGAGGATAACATGTAGCTTTGGTCCGAGGAGGTCGATCGCGCGGAAGAACGAACTTAGCTCTGCGGCGCAATCTCGGAGACGGCAAATGTGGGTGATGTGGCGGGGAAGTTTGCAGGTAAACCGAAAGGTGGCGGGAGTCGTTTCGGCCCAGCGACGAACCGTTGTTTCGGTAGGCGTGGCGTAGAATGTAGAGTCCACTTCGACGGCCGGGAAATGGCCTGCATAAAATTCGAGCCACTGCGATGCCGGCAATTCATGCGGATAAAAGATACCGCGCCAGTCGTCGAAGTTCCATGCGCACGAGCCGATGCGTATCTTCTGTTGATCCGTGAGATTCAAATGAATTCAAACATTAATCGGTTTTGCCCGTGGAAAAAGCTTCTGCCCTAAACGAATATCGTCTTACCCGACTCTGGCATTGATCGGGCGCAGCCGTCTGTTGAAACTTGACTGGCCAGAGAAGTTAATTACCCTGCGACACCCGAATGCAAGTTCTTGTTCGAGTCGTTTTAGTCCTGATTGCGGTAGCGTGTTTTGTGCCCGAACCGAGCGGAGCCTCGATTGTTTTTAAACCAGGCCAAAAAGCTGAGTATGTACCACCGGGTGAGGAAGAAATAAGCGGCAATGCAGCGGAGATCTATCGGACCGGGCAGAGCGCCGAAAAGGAAAACAACCTCAAGCGCGCGATCAGAGCTTACAAGACCCTTGTCAAACGTCACCCAAAAGACGGGCTGGCTCCCACTGCTCTTTTTCGTGCTGCTCAATTACAGGAACAGATCCACGAATTCACTCCAGCCGCCGAATCATATCTCCAATTGGTTGAAAGATATGCGAGCAACACACATTTTGATGAAGCGATCGAGGGACAATTTCGTGTTGGTGAGATTTATCTTAATGGAAAAAAATTGAAGGTGTTGGGCATTCCAATCGCGTCTGCGTTGGATCGAGCGGTAACGATTTTCGCGAATGTTGTGCGCACCGCGCCGTATGGAAGATACACCGCACGAGCGCAGTTTAATATTGGCATGGCGCGTGAAAAGCAGGGAGCGAACGATGCGGCAATTCAGGCTTATCAAGCCGTCGTGGACAAGTTTCCTACGGAGCCAATAGCCGTCGATGCCCAATATCAAATCGGTTACATTTGGTTTACGGCTGCACAGCTAGGCACAAATGACGCCGCCGCCGCAAACAATGCGAAAACGGCTTTCCAGGATTTTCTTTTCCATTATCCCAAGAGCGAGAAAGCAGCACAAGCGCGCAAGAATCTCGACATTCTTGAGCACAAGCAGACAAACAATTCTTTTAAGGTCGCGAAATTCTACGATAAGCAAAAATATTATCGCGCTGCGGTTATCTACTATAATGAAGTGATTCGGCAGCAGCCCGGATCAGAGGAAAGCAACAAAGCGAAGAAACGGATCGACCAGCTACGGGCTAAATACGGCGAAGCTGCGTTGCAGCCGGCAATACCGGTTTCCGAGACCGCAAAGAAAAAAGCCGAAACGCACGGAGGTAGAACTGCCGGAACTGGATCAGCCAAGCCGGGTGCACCGAATAACGAAGCGCCCCTGCCTGCATCGGACGGCGAAAGCTCGCTTCCGCCGCCGGCTTCGCTCGCGCCCGATACGACTACTGCGCCTGAACCTCTGCCGCCTCTGCCGGGCACGAGCACAAGCACAAGCACGGGCACAAGCACAAGCACCGATCCTTCGGGCGCTCCCGCAGCATCGTCCTCTCCCGAAGAGCCCGCCTTACCGGCGCCTTGAAAGCCTCACTAGCGACAATTCTTTGCCTCGCGATCTCCGGTTGCCTTGGATATCACGTCGGCCCGGTAAAGCCGTACTATCTCCGGGACATTCACAACATTGCGGTGCCCACGTTTAAGAATCGCACGCTGGTGCCGCACATCGAAGTCCTGGTGACCGATACGGTGATTAAACAATTCCAACAGGATGGCACTTTCATAATTACAAGCGATGACAAGGCGGATGCCACCTTGACCGGAGAGATATCTCGCATCAACCGGCTGCCGGCGCGCTCGGTGAGTGGGAATGTGCTGGCCACAACAGAATTTAGCCTCGCGCTAACCGTAAATTTCTCGCTCACTGCACGAGACGGCAAACAGCTGGCCGGTCCGAATGACGTAACGGGTACCACCAGTTTCTTTGTCTCCAGCGACGTAACAACAGACGAACGACAAGCTTTGCCACTCGCCACCGAGGACCTCGCCACCCGATTAGTTACTCAACTAAGCGAGGGATGGTGATGAGATGAAAGGGGAAGAGAAGCTATGGGTGATCCTCAACGAGAAGCTCGACAATCTGCGCGCCACCAATCGCCTTCCTCAGGCAATTCGGGTCGCCGAAACCGCCCTTGAAGTTGCCAGGCGTGCATTCAAAGGGAACCAGACGGCACTCGCCACCAGTTTTGAGAAACTAGGCCAACTGCTAGAACAAAAGGGAGATCACGGTGGAGCCGAAGCACATTTGCTGAAGGCGCACGCGATTCTTGAAAAGGGAAATCCGGCAGATCAGCGCGCCATCTATCGCTCGGCACGACGATTGGCACTCCTCTTTGATGGTCTAGGTCAATCCGAAGAAGCGATCGATTTTTATCAGAAAGCAATAGCTGCTGGAACGGAGGTCGAAGACGTCCCTTATTCAGATATCGGGACCATGCTTAACAACGTCGCCCTGATTCTCCGGAAGTCGGGTCGACAAAAGGCGGCCGAACCGTGTTACCTGCGCGCCTTGGAGATTTACGAGAAGCAACTCGGACCTGACCACGCTGATGTAGCATCGGTGCTGAACAACCTGGCAGTCTTTTACACCAACGAACGCCGATACACTGAAGCCGAGAAACTACATCTTCGGGCCTTGGCGATCAGAGAGAACCTACAGCCTCCTCCGACTGCCGATATTGCTCAGTCGAAATGCAATCTGGCGGTGGTGTATCATTCTCGTGGCGATTACGCGAAGGCGGCAGAACTCTATCAATCCTCACTCAAGAGCTGGGAACAAGTCGAGGATAAACCCTCGAAAGATTACGAAATCGTCGTGTCCAATTATGCCGATCTCTTACGTTCCCTTGGGCAGGTGCGCAAAGCGCATCAATTAGAGGTGCGCGCGCGCAAGAAACTGGCGGGCTGAGTTATCCCCGGGAATCGCTTCGATTTCAGCTTGCAGGCACGCTGTCACCCTCGCATTGTAAGACCCCGCTTTTTTGCTCGCGTGGCGGAACTGGCAGACGCGTACGGCTCAGGACCGTATGGGGCAACCCGTGGAGGTTCGAGTCCTCTCGCGAGCAGTTTCCGTTGTCGTGCAACCGACTTTCAGATCTACCTGCAACTGCCCAATGTTAGTAGGGGCTGCAGTTGCTTTATTTCGAGCCGGCTTTCCTTCTGGCTGCCCAGCGCGCTTTCATTAGCTCGGAAAGTCTCTTTCGGCCTGCAGGTGTAAGCACACCCTTTTTACGGCTAGAAGCTTTTTGTTTTCCCCCTGCTTTCCTTCTGGCCGCCCAGCGCGCTTTCATCAGCTGGGAAAGCTTCCTTCGGCCGGCCGGTGTAAGCTGACCTTTTCTCTTGGCAGGAGCTGCTGCGATGTCCTTTGTCGTAGTAGCTCTAGTGCCTCGCCTCTTTGCCCAACGAGCACGGGCCGCCGCCGCGAGCTTCGCTCTTGTCGCAGGCGAGAAGAATCGCCCACTGGCAGGAGAAGCCGCCGGACCCGTTGGTGTTTGGGGTGCCCCTCGCAAAAGAGAGGAAAGGCGTCGTTGCAGATTATCGATTTGCTGGCGAATTGAAATCGCTTCCTGTAGGTCTTTAACAGATATGTCCATCCCGCTAGATAGCCGTAGTTGCCATGTATGGCAATTAGTAATTTTAAGCGAGTTTCCGGCCTTGTTCCTCAACGTTAGCTTGTTAGCTATGCCATGAGTCATAAGACGAACTGGCTTAACAAACGCGTTGATGTTTCAATAAGACTTCTGACATGAGTACCAAACCTGCGCACGTCCGCGAAATGTTCGGATCGATTGCGACGCGCTATGATCTCGCGAACCACTTGCTTAGCTGCGGAATCGATTTTTACTGGCGAGCGCGCGCGGCTAAGATCGTCCAGTCCTGGCATCCGCATACGATCGCTGATCTTGCAACCGGCACAGGAGATCTAGCGCTGGCACTGCAAAAGAAATTGCCGCACGCGGAACTGACCGGTGTCGATTTCCTGCCGGAAATGCTGGATCTTGCGCGACGCAAAGGTGTGCGACGGGTGGTATTGGCTGATGCGATGAAACTCCCGTTCGACGATGCGTCGTTCGACTGTGTCACTATCGCCTTCGGCTTGCGCAACCTGGAAAACTGCTCGGCCGCACTTACTGAAATGTGGCGTGTGCTTAACGCCAGGGGTCACCTGCTCGTATTAGAGTTCTCATTGCCGACAGCGGCGATTCTCAGGGCCGCATATCGCCTTTATTTGCATCGCTGTCTGCCATTGCTGGGCTCGTTTCTAACACGAAAGAAAACCGCCTATGACTACCTCGGTGATTCAATCGAGGAATTTCCGAGTGGCAACGCAATGTGCGAATTGATGCGGCGAACCGGTTACGTTTCTCCAAGTTTTCAACCTTTGACCGGAGGGATCGTCACAATTTATACCGCTGCAAAATCGTAGGCACCGTATGACAAGCCAAACACGGAAAGTCCCTTGCCACAGCACGCAAAGAGAGGTACAAAACTCGGCGTGATTGATTACATTCAAAAAGGCGGATTGTTGATGTGGCCAATTCTGGCCTGCAGCATTATCTCAATTGCTGTTTTTGCGGAGCGTCTTTTTTATTTCCATCGCGCGAGCATCCATGTAGGCGAGTTCTTGAAGGGACTGTCGAACCTGGTCCGCCGTCGCAATTTCGCTGAGGCTTTGCATGAGTCCGCCGGCACGCCTGGCCCGGTGGCGCGAGTGATTCATGCGGGGATTATTCGGCACGATGCACCTAGGAGGGAATTGCGCGACATCGTACAGGAAGCGGCGCAACTTGAAGTCCCAAAGTTGGAGCGGTTTCTTCCCGTGCTTGCTACCATTGCTTTCCTAACGCCGTTGCTTGGGCTGCTTGGGACCGTTGCAGGGATGATCGATGCTTTTGGAACCATCGCCTCAAGTGGTGGTTATGCGACAGTGACGGAGCTTTCCGGTGGCGTTTACAAAAGCTTGCTGACGACTGCGGCTGGGCTCGTCGTAGCAACGCCGACATTTGTCGCCTACAGCTATCTCTCGTCTCGCGTAAATACCATGATGCATGACATGGAACGCGCAGGCATTGAGATTGTCCACATGTTGACCGAAAGCCGTCCAATTAGCGGCATCATCAGTTTCCAACAACCTGATGCGACGGTGCGTGAGATCGAAGCGCGGCGGGACCTTTAACGGGGGGAACGGCTTTAGCTGGCTGGGTCGTTGAAGTCGAAACGTCAAGGCATTGAACTGTGAAACTCTGCCGAACAACAAATTATAACTTCGGATGGCTTTTGCTGATCGGTCTGGTCGATCTCGCTTTCCTCCTGGCTTTTTTTCTCTTGCTCAGTTCTAATTTTATCCTGCAACAAGGCATCTCAATTTCGATGCCGTTCTCGCGTTTTTCACTCGGTCCGCAGAGCAATCAACAGATTATTAGTATTACGGGCGGGGCAGTTCCCGCGATTTATTTTCAGGACCAGCGGGTCACCATGGAGAAGCTTGGACCTCTACTGGACGCAGCCAAGCGCAAGGACGAGTCTATTATTATCAAGGCTGACCGTTCCGCTTCGTATGAGACAGTCGCTGAAGTAACGAACGCTGCGCTCGAACACGGCATCACGTCGGTTGCGCTCGCTGCAACTCCGCCACGATGAATAGCGTCGCTACTGACATTGCAGCCGAACCACTTCTTTTCAGCTGGGATTCGCCTCGACGGCGAAGGACGATGCTCGCGGCTTTTCTGGTGGTGTCGCTGATGGCCCACGCCCTGTGCTTTTATGTCTTCCAGATTGTCTACCCGACTCCGGTCGCGCTTCTCCCGCCGCCGGGCCGCGTCACGTTTATCGCGCCCGATTCCGAAGAAGGGCGCACGCTACTTCGTTGGATTGATGCAGAAGACCCTGCGATTGCTTTCACAACGCATCTGGCACCGGGAGCAAGGCTTGGCGCTCTGCCAAAGACTGAACATCTGCCGTCCTATTCTGCGGTAAGCCCCATTCTCAAGGAACTCCCACCATTGAAGCCGGATCTAAGGATTCCAAGTTCCCAGCCACCAGGCGCCGTACATTCTATCCCCCGAACAACGGTTTCTGCCACAGGCATTCCCAGGACGTATGTTTCTTTTTCCAAGGAACTCGATGAATTTGGCACTCCGACCGTGCCACAATCCGGGTTCGCGACGTCGAACGAAGAAACACCGGCAACACTTCGGTTTCACGTGGCAGTAAACGATTTGGGTGAAATTCGCTACTGCTTTCCAATTAACTCGTCAGGTGATCCAGTACTGGACGAGCAAGCGCGCTTACAGGTCGTCCGTAGCCGTTTCTCACCAAACAGACAAAGCGACAACAAACCCAACTCTTCGCTCGTTTGGGGTATGGCGACAATTCAATGGGGCAGCGACGCCAAATCCCCGCAGCGAGTACCGGCAACCACCGGCACGCCGTGATTCGAGTCAGCCTTGCTACTCTTGTCACGATTTACCTGCTGCTTTTTCTTGCGGCAGTGTTTCTATTCTGGATAGTGGGAGAATGGAACCGCCGGCGGCGAGAGCGACGGTCTCTTCAGCACCGGTTGCGTTGCGTGATTTGCGCATTCGAATTTGAGGATCGCACGGATGCGCTGCTTCCCCGGTGCCCACACTGCGGAAGTTTAAACGAACGATTCAGGATGGAGAACATTTAACATGGGAATGTGGATAGGCCGAAACCGCAAAGCGCGCGTGACCTATGGTTTCGACGAGATCGCGCTTGTGCCTGGGCGCGTGACGATCAACCCGAACGAAGTGGACATCACGTTTCGTTTGCCTCGCAAAGCAGCGGAACCGCTTGAGTTGAAGATTCCGATCCTCGCCAGCGCGATGGATGGGGTCGTTGATGTCGGCTTCGCTATCGCCATGAACAAACTGGGCGGTCTTGCCGTTTTGAACTTGGAAGGAGTGCAGACGCGCTACAAGAACCCGCAGGAAGTGCTGCAAAAAATCGTCGAGGCGAGTAAATCGGAGATTACTGCCTTACTGCAGCGAATTTACCAGGAACCCGTCCAGCAGGATCTCATCGCGGCGCGTGTGCGCCAAATGAAGGACGCCGGTGTTGTAGCCGCGGTGAGTTCTATTCCTCAGCGCGCTGCGGAATTTGGTAGGATCGCCCAAGAAGCCGGCGCGGATGTTTTCGTCGTGCAGAGCACGGTTTCCACTGTTCGTCACATTTCGTCGGAGTACAAGTCGCTCGATCTTGAAAAATTTTGCCGCGAGATGCGTATTCCTGTGATCGTGGGAAACGCAGTCGGCTACGATGTGACTCTCGAGATAATGGAGTGCGGGCCGGCCGCGGTCCTGGTTGGTGTCGGGCCCGGAGCTGCTTGCACTTCGCGTGGTGTGCTCGGCCTCGGGGTTCCGCAGGTCACTGCCACCGTCGACTGCGCGGCAGCGAGAGACGCTTACTTCAAAAAAACTTCGCGGTATGTGCCGATCATTACCGACGGCGGCATGAGCAGAGGCGGTGACGTTTGCAAGGCGCTAGCTTGCGGCTCGGACGCAGTCATGGTGGGCAGCGCGTTTGCCAAGGCGCAGGAAGCGCCAGGACGCGGCTACCATTGGGGCATGGCTACTCCGCACGCCAATCTTCCTCGTGGCACACGCATCAAGGTGGGCGCGACCGGTTCCTTAAAGCAAATTCTATTTGGCCCGGCCGAAGTTGACGACGGCAGCCAAAATCTCGTCGGCGCAATCACCACTTGCATGGGCAACGTAGGTGCACGCAATCTTCCTGAGTTCCAGCAAACTGAAATTATCATCGCGCCTTCGATCCGGACGGAAGGAAAACTCTTCCAGACTGTGCAAAACGTCGGCATGGGAACCAGCTGACGCTTACAGGTTTCAACCTTAACGTTATATCGTAATGCCCGAGCGCAGAGTAGTCATCACCGGTATGGGTGTTGTGACGCCAGTTGGCAACAGCATTGAGACGTTTTGGTCGAATCTGAAGAACGGCGTCAGCGGCATTCGTACGATCGACGCATTCGATACGACCGGGTACGATTGCAAAATCGGAGGACAAGTCCGCGATTTCGATCCTAAGCAGTTCTTCAAAAATCCAAAGGACGTGCGCCGTGCCGACCGCTTTACGCATCTTGCAATGGCAGCGGCAAAAATGGCTCTCGAGGACAGCGGGATTGATGTGGCCAACCTGAAGCAGCGAGACCGTTTTGGTGTTCTCGTTAGCAGCGGAATCGGCGGACTGAAAACACTTCAGGATCAATTAACAATCCTTTTGACCAAGGGACCCTCCCGGACTTCGCCGTTCACGATTCCAATGCTGCTCAGCAACATGGCGAGCGGCCTCATCTCGATGGAGTTCGATCTGCACGGGCCTAACATGTGTATCGTTACCGCCTGCGCGACATCAAACAACGCGATCGGCGAATCCTGGCGAATCATTAAATTTGGCGATGCCGACATTTTCCTCGCCGGCGGCTCAGAGGCGTGTGTCGTTGAGATTGGTCTCGCTGGATTTTCTGCCATGAAAGCGGTGAGCACGCGCAACGATGAGCCCGAGCGCGCTTCGCGGCCATTCGACCGGGACCGCGATGGCTTTGTCATGAGCGAAGGCTCAGGAGTCGTCGTCGTGGAGGAGTTGGAACATGCCAGGGCACGCGGCGCAAAAATTTACTGTGAAATCACTGGATACGGAGTCTCCGCTGATGCCTACCACATGACTGCGCCGCCTCCGAATGGCGAAGGAGCCGCGCGGGCCATGAAAATGGCACTGGACCATGCGCGCATCTCACCTGAGCAGGTTGATTACATCAACGCGCACGCTACTTCCACCGAAATCGGCGATGTTTGCGAAACCCGCGCCATCAAGAAAATTTTTGGCGAATATGCGGACAAGGTTTCGATCAGTGCAACGAAATCGATGACCGGCCACTTGTTAGGGGGCGCCGGTGGAATAGAGATGGCCGCCTGCGCCCTGGCCATCCGCGACTCTGTAATTCCGCCCACGATCAACCTGGAAAACCCGGGCGAAGAATGCGACTTGGATTACACGCCGAACGTTGCGCGTGAAAAGAAAGTGCGCGTCGCACTCAATAATTCCTTTGGGTTTGGCGGCCACAACGCCACCCTGGTCGTGAGCGCGTTTGAAGGTTAGCACCCACCGTGGTGACCTGCGATTGCGCCGTTGCAATCGCTTTGACTAGTCACTCGTCACTTGGCACTGTTCAATTCACTGTCCGATGCGGGCATAGCTTAATGGTAAAGTTCCAGCCTTCCAAGCTGGCCATGCGGGTTCGATTCCCGTTGCCCGCTCATTTATTTAGCCACGTCTTTTTCGAACAATTCTGTCGACCGTAGCAGTTCTTCAATGGCGTCGGCCTCTTTTTTAACCCCGCGTTGGAGGAGTCCAATCATTTCGACGCCTCGGGGCGATAAAGATTCTTCGCGCAGCAAGACTTCGAGCCCGAGCAACAGCGGCCCCAACGGCTCACGGAGTACGTGCGTAATGCGCTGAACAAATTCTGCATTGCTACGTACGCTCGGTTCCAGTCCGGCGTTCAACCGACGCACAGCTTCTTGACATTCCTCAACGAATTGAACGGTCGCTTCAACAATCAGGTTGTCGAAAAAACATTCCACAACTCGCCGCGCGGCATTCTGTGCGTCAAAATCGAAACGTCCTTCCTTAGCGGCGAAGGCTTTAAGCCAGGTGTCAATGAAGTTCCGACGAATCAGGCAGACCTCGCGGATTAATTCTTCTAACTTGTAACCTTGCCGCCAGCGCTTCCAGCCGTGCGTCCTGGCATCCTGCGTCGCCTCCCGCTTGATCTCCTTGGCATTGGGCTGTTTTAGGAGAGCCGCCAGCTCAGTGCAGAGTTCCGGGAGATGATCGAGTAGCTGCGTATAGGTCAGATTGTCCGAAGTCGAAATGTCCGGGTGCTTATCGACTGCGGCGATCCAGGATTCGAGAATTTGCTCCCGGCGGGCCAGGACAAAGTCGCCGAAACCAGCGACTTCTCCGACCGTAGAAATCCCCTGAGCGTAACGAGTGATGAAGCGTAGCCCTCCTAATCTTCTTCGGAGGTCAATACCTCCGCGGCCTTAGGCGAAAGTATTATACTCAAAAAATTCCGATTCGAAATATGGGATCTTGCCTTTGCACCGGGAGTAAACCGCGGACGTCATGCGCGCGGTCAATACTCAAGGGGTAAGGAAAATCTTCCCCGTGTAAGGATCTTCTACTGGGGTTCCCGGCGGAAAACCGAGGACTTGGATGTAGCCTGCTTCCGGCGCGAACGGACTCGTAACTAAACCCGGTTTACCCGGGACCGGAGTTCCATACGGTAAATCGGCTTTTTGGTCGCTCCCGGTTGAGGCTGCCTTCGCCCACCGAACGTCAGTCTGAGCCCCGGGCATCGGAGTTGGTTTGTCCGAAGTTTGACTATTCGACGCATCGTTTGGGGTAGTCTTTTTACGCTTATGCGCGCTCCGGTGTGGCTGCGGCGTCTCTTTTGGATTGGCGATTGCGCTCCGCAGGGTCCTGAAAAAATCCCGAAAAGGCCCTGCTTTCGCAGTGTCATTCACCGTCGATAGGAAAATTAACAACAAGATTACGAGCGCGTGGCGTCGTCGTTTCACCGAGACTGCTTCGTGTCACGCGCGTGCTGTGCGTGCAAGGAGGCCAGATGGCCGGTGCCGCGAAGCCGCAAGATTCATGAGATCCTGCGGCTTTTATCGGTAACATTCCAGGAACGCGTGTCAATCAACGACGACGCGATCAACTATCCGTGAATCGCCGGCATTTGCGTAATAAATGCGCACATGAGTGCCGGGTTTGATCGCGGTTTGGATGACTTCGCCGTTCTTGTTTACTACGTGGCCGCGCCCGTTAAGGACGTAGCTGCCGGGTGTATTGAAACGATCCTCGCGAACAACAAGTGTTTTGGTGGGCTGGTAATTGGCCGCCGAGCCGTCCTCACTTGTCATTTTGATGATCGTTCCGGTTACCGTTATCTCTTCGGTGGTCGTTGGTCCCTGCCCTTTACCCTTCGACTCTGGTTGCGCGAATGCCAGCGGCGCCAGCAGTGCGCAGCAGACGAGGATAGTAATTGGTTTCTTCACGTTATGCCTCCTGTTAGTTGATGGTTGTACCTCACGGTTGGTTCTCCCTTTACAAAGGGATTCCCGAACCCCCGCTGCAGGAAATTTAGATTTCTTTCGTCTGCGGCTTATCTTCTCCAATCTTGAAAAAAGCCACTAACGTGAGCACTGACGCGGGAAACGGGCAGGACCGCAGCGATGTGTTTCCTTCGACTCACTGGAGCGTGGTGTTCGCGGCAGGGAGAAGCCAAGCCGAACCGGAGATGGCCGGCGCCGCACTGGCGGAGCTTTGTCGAATTTATTGGGCGCCGCTATACGGTTTTGTCCGCAGTCGCGGTCACACTTTGCACGACGCTCAGGATCTCACGCAGAGTTTCTTCGCCTATGTGCTGGAACATAAAATCTACGCGCGCGCCGATCGACAGAAAGGCAGGTTTCGTTCATTTCTGCTCGCCTCGCTGAAAAATTTTCTCGCGGACACTGCCGACCGAAAACGGACCCTTAAGCGCGGCGGTGCACAAATTTTTCTGCCGCTGCACGAAGAGCAGGCGCAAGAGGCAGAGTCGCTTTTCCAGACTCACAGTGGCATGAGCAACGAAGACCGGCTTTTCGATCGCAGTTGGGCCGACTCATTGGTTGCCACTGCGTTGGACCGGCTGTTGGCAGATTACAAACGTGAGGGCAAAGAGCAGCTTTTCAACGAGCTAAGGATGTTTGTCGCCGGCGGAGCGGAGTTGCCACCATCTTATGCTGAACTGGCCCATCGGTTGGGCGTAGCTGAGTCGACGCTGCGCAGTCATGTCACCCGTCTTCGGGCGCGTTACAGGGAAGCCTTGCGCGCCGAGGTGCGGCGAACGGTGGATTCCGAAACGCAGGTAGACCAAGAGTTGCGCGAGCTGCTCCATGTGCTAACGGAGATCTAAGGAACGCGCCCCATGGGAAAAGCGCTGTCATCTGGCGTCGGAGTCTGCTCGATCTGCGGCAAACCGTTGAACGCAAAAGGCGACTGCCTGGCTTGTCTGTTGCGGAGGGGATTAGGCCACACAGCCATCGAAACTAAACCCACTGTTTTAGCCTTCGGCGATTTCGAAGTTGAGCAACGCTCAGATGGTTCTTGCTGCGAACTCGGTCACGGCGCAATTGGCGTGACATATCTTGCTGCAGATAGGGTATTGCGACGCCAGGTAGCTCTCAAAGTAATCGAGGTACCTCCGGCAGCACGCGCCTCACAAGCTGTGCGTGACCGTTTTCTACGTGAGGCCCGCGCGGCGGCCGCCTTGCGCCACCCGAATGTAGCTGCTGTCTTCCAGTTTGGTACTTCGCCAGATGCCACCCACTGCTATTACGCGATGGAATTGGTCGAAGGCGAAACGTTAGCGGCGCGTGTGCGCAGGGATGGTCCGCTTAACGCAAAGGAGGCTCTGAATATCGCGATTCAAATTGCGCGGGCGTTAATGGCCGCGGCGGCCCACGATTTAATCCATCGCGATCTGAAGCCAAGCAATATCATGCTGACGGGCGATTCTGAAGTGAAAGTCATCGATTTCGGCCTTGCCAAGGCGATTACCGATGCCGGTGGTGAGATGGATCTTACACATGGAGAATTCGTCGGCACACCGACTTTTGCCAGCCCTGAGCAATTTGGAGGCGGTTCGGTGGACGCGCGCTCGGACATCTATGCGCTCGGCGGCACCCTCTGGTTTGCGCTCACCGGTTTGGCACCACACCCAGGCAAGACATTGGAAGACATTCGCGATCGTAAGAGGCGCGATCGCCTGCCGGTCGCGCAGTTGATCGCCAGAAAAGTTCCTGAACCGCTGGTAAAACTGTTGCGTTCTACGCTTGCCATTGATCCTGGGAAGCGCCCCGCGTCCGCTCGCGAGTTGATGGAGGCTTTGGAATCGTGTCGACGGAACCTTACTCGTCGTGCCGGTGTCCGCTCTGAGGAAGCTGCTCTGCGTAGCGAGGCATTTTCCAGAGCTTTAACGAATGCCAAAGCATGCGCTGGCGATCCTGAAAGTTTACAGGCGCTTTTCGATAGTGCGGTGAAGAAAGCGACGGCCGTTTCGAAAAAGCCGTTTAAACGGAATTGGGCTTACCTTCAAACGATGCTGCGTTTAATTCGCGCCTACCATCGCGGGGAATACGATCAAGTTTCCGATGACGCCCTCGTGTGGATCATGGCAGCCTTGAACTATCTGGTGGACCCATTCGATTTGATTCCCGACAGCACCCCGTTTCTCGGCTTGGTCGATGATGCACACGTAGTCGAACTGGTGACGGATAAGACTCGAAGAACGCTCGATGCGTTCATGACGTGGGAAACAACAGCACACTAGCAAAGCCCGCGCCTGCTAAAAACCGACTCAAAATCTCAACGGTTGTGCGGTTTCGTCATGAAACAGCCTTCACACTAATAATTTCAGGACTGCCCCAGCTTTAGGGGGAATCGGCAAATCCTGGCCGACAACGAACTCACGCAGTGCAACCGTTACCCATTCGCGCGATGAGGTCGCCTCCTCAATGGTGATGTAAGTCGTCTCGCCTTTCTCTTTCAAACTGTAGCGCAAGATCTCGATGTCGATCGGTTCCTTTTCCCCCAGCAATTCGAGTCGGGCGCGAACCCGTTTGTTTTTCGTGTCGATCAAAAGTTCAGTCATTTGCCCCATCGAGCGCAGCTTTGTGTTGATCGCGACCCGCGCCGTGAAAGCCAAAGTCGCATCTTTGGAACGATGAAGAACATCTCGCAGTCGCTTCGTAGCAGGCGCTCCCAGACAGTTTACGATTCGCTTGAGCAGTTATTGATCCGGCGCGAGCAACTCGCGATTTCGCCATGCGTAACCAACCCCCGAATAGAGGGTCAAGGCAACCGTAACCCAGACCAACACGGGACCGGCTTGGTCCCATGCCCGCAGCCACCAAGTGGACGTCTCATTCACGTAATGAAGTTCAGCAATCGACAGGAGAGCGAGGAAGAAAACAATGGTAACAATCTGCCACGACGTTTTTTGTTTGCCGAGGCTCTCTGCCGGCAGAATTCGCCCCTTGGCGCTTGCCATCATCCGCAGACCCGTTATAAGAAAATCGCGCGCCACGACAGTCGTCGCCGCCCATGCTGGCACCGCTTTCAGAGGAACCAGCGAAATGAACGCCGCCGCTACCATGATTTTATCCACCAGCGGATCCATTAATTTGCCGAAGTTTGTGATAACGCCGTAACGTCGTGCGATCTCGCCGTCGATGAAATCCGTGAGACCGGCAATCAGAAAAATCACGAGTGCGGCGGTGCGCGCATAATGCCAGGATGAACTAAGCAGCAATACAAAGAGCACCGTCAACGCCAGCCGGCTCAGAGTAAGTCGGTTCGCCCAATTCATACCGTAGCAGCCTCGCTTCGCGAGGCGTGGCGATGACTCTCGAGTTTAAATCGCGGCCGTTTCCAGATCGGCACCTTTTTCTTCAACTCGTCTATAATCCATTGGCTTGCCCGGAAGCCTTCGCTCCGATGCGGGCTCGCCACTCGCAGAAACAGCGATGGTTCTCCCACTGCGATAAATCCAATTCGATGATGAATGATGACGAGCTTAAGGCGAAATCGCTCTGCGGCCAGTTCGGCAATTCGCTTCAACTGGTGCTCGGCCATTTCCCGATGCGCATCATAATCGATTCCCTCAATCTCGCGGCCATCCTCGATTAGTCGGACTACGCCGCAAAAATCAACAACCGCACCAGCGCCGGGGATGTCGCTTACCCGCGCCGCAAGCGGCGTCTTGGTCACCGAAATTTCGCAAACGACATTTGCCATGCGCTTAGACTGCTCGCTACAGTAAGTCCTTCTGAGTTGAGCAGCCACGATAGGAGATACAAAAATGAACACGAATCAATGTGATATCGGCCTGATTGGCCTCGGTGTCATGGGCGAAAATCTCGTCCTGAACATGGAATCCAAAGGTTTTTCGGTCGCAGTATTCAATCGCACCACTGAGGTCACGGAAAAATTCATTACTGAACGCGGCAAGGAAAAGAACATTCAACCTACCCGCACGTTGGAGGAATTTGTGGGAGCGCTGAAAAAACCCCGTGTCGCCATGATGATGGTGAAAGCGGGCCCGCCGGTCGATTCGGTAATCGGACAACTGGCGCCGCTGCTCGAGAAAGGCGATGTCATCATCGACGGCGGAAATTCTCTGTTCACCGACACCCAGCGGCGTGAACAAGAATTGCAGAACACAGGGATTCATTTCGTAGGCATGGGCGTATCGGGCGGCGAAGAAGGCGCGCTCAAGGGGCCGTCGCTCATGCCAGGTGGTTCGCGGGAGTCGTGGGAGATCATCGCGCCAATTTTCCGCAAAATCGCTGCCCAAGTCGATGGCGAACCGTGCTGTCGCTATATGGGACCCGACGGCGCCGGTCATTACGTGAAGATGGTGCACAACGGTATTGAGTACGGCGATATCCAACTGATCTGTGAAGCGTACGCTATTTTGAAGGACATCCTGGGTATGGATGCGGCGCAGCTCGCGGAGACTTTTGCAGAGTGGAATAAAGGTGAGCTCGAGAGTTATTTGATCGAAATCACATCGCAGATTTTTCGAAAAATCGATCCCGACACAGGCAAGCCGCTAGTGGATGTCATCCTCGACAAAGCGGGGCAAAAAGGAACCGGCATTTGGACGTTGCAAGCTGCCATCAAGCAATACGTGGTTATTTCCACAATCAACGCCGCAGTCGAAGCTCGCGTGATTTCGTCGCGAAAAGAAGAACGCGTTGCGGCCTCCGAAATTCTGCCGCAACCGCGAACTCGAACGTTCAAAGGCAATCGCGATCGCTTCGTCGACGCTGTGCGCGACGCCCTTTATGCCTCCAAAATTATTTCTTACGCGCAGGGAATGGAGCTTCTTCACTCCGGAAGCACGGCGTACGGATGGAACCTGAACCTTAGCGACATCGCCACGATTTGGCGGGGCGGCTGTATCATTCGCGCCAAATTTCTAAATCGAATTGTTGAGGCATATAGGCGTAATCCTGCGCTACAAAATCTTCTGCTCGACCGATATTTCACCCGGGCCATAAAAAAAGCGCAGCCGAAATGGCGGCTCGTTGTCTCGACCGCTATCAAGTTCGGCATACCGGTCCCCGCGTTTTCTGCGTCGTTGGCATATTACGACAGTTATCGCTCTGCTCGCCTTCCAGCGAATCTCCTGCAAGCGCAACGCGATTTCTTTGGCGCGCACACCTACGAGCGCATTGACAAGCCCGGCGTCTTCCACACCGAGTGGCTGGAGGCTGAGGAAAAGCCAGCTGAAAAATCGGCCGAACCGAAAACACACGAGCCGCATCACGCGGGCGAGTAAGCATTCTTTGACCGGCACGCTATCGGCTTGCAGAAAATCACCAGGGTTGCCGGCAACTACAGGCTGACGGTGTTCGTTCTCGGGAACTAAAAGCTCTCTGCGAGAATTATGAGACCATTTGGGACCGGACCCGTTGGCCGATTTCTTCGGTTGATTCGTTTTTCTCATACGGTTTTCGCGCTCCCCTTTGCTCTTGCGGCGCTGATCGTGGCGGCGAACGGCTGGCCATCGCCCAGAATTCTTTTGCTGGTGATCGTTTGCATGGTGTTCGCGCGCACGGCAGCCATGCTTTTCAACCGGATCGTTGACTGGTCGCTTGATCAACGCAATCCGCGCACGGCTTCGCGGCACTTGCTCGTTCCAAAATTGTCGGCCGTCGTTTTGCTGATTCTCGCTTCTTCCGGGTTTCTGCTAACGGCCTCAGCAATTAACCGGCTGACCTGCATCCTCGCGCCCATAGCGCTGTCGTTGATTTTTTTCTATTCCGTTACGAAACGGTTCACTAGCGCGACGCATTTTTTTCTCGGGTTGGCACTCGCCATTGCTCCAGTCGGCGCATGGATCGCGCAAACGGGAACGATTGATCTTGCGCCGCTCGTGCTTGCGGCCGGCGTAATTTGCTGGGTCGCAGGATTCGATCTGATCTATGCCACGCAGGACCATGATTTCGATCGGCGTGAAGGAATTCAATCGCTGGTGGTGAAACTGGGGATCACGCGCAGCTTGCGTCTCGCGCAGCTATTACACCTGCTGACGTTTGTGGCGCTTATCGCTTTTGGATTCATCGCGAAGCTCGGCGCGCTCTACTACTGGTCGCTGCCTCTGATCGCGGCGGCGCTTGTTTACGAACACAGAACTGAAAAACGCGATCTGGCCGGAATCAATCGCGCGTTTTTCCAGAGCAATGCCTTTGTCAGCGCGGTGTTTTTAATCGCCGTTTGCGTCGATCGATTGCTCTAAAGTGATGAAAATGATAAAGCACGAATGTCGAATGACGAAGGAAGCACGAAGCTCGAATGACGAAAAGTAAGCGTACGGCCGTTCATCATTAAGTCACTCGTCGTTCCTTCGAGCTTCGGCATTCGGATTTCGAATTTAACCTCACATCGCGTTTAACATCGCGACGCGTCGTTCATGCCGGCCGCCATCAAAAGCAGTCTCGAGCCAAATCCGCACAATTTTTAACGCCAGGTCTTCGGGAATCAGACGTTCGCCCATCGAGAGCACGTTTGCGTCATTGTGATGCCGCGAGAGTTGGGCCGACTCTTCGTTCCAGCAAAGCGCGCAACGCACACCGTGCACCTTGTTCGCGACCATCGCTTCACCGTTCCCTGAACCGCCAAAGACAATGCCGCGGTCGCACTCGCCGCGCGCTACTGCTTCTGCTGCAGGACGAATGAAAAGTGGATAATCCACAGGTTCCTCGCTGAACGTGCCGAAGTCCTTCACTTCATGCCCGAGCGAGCCGAGCAATTCTTTTACCTTCTCTTTGTAACGAAAACCGGCGTGATCTGACCCGAGGGAAATTTTCATCAGACACGAATTACACGAATTCCCACGAAATGGTAGGGCGCGTCACTCCTGTGCGCGCCGAAATCCCGCGGCCCTTACGGCGTGCAGAGCACTGCCCGCCCTACCACTTTCACGCTTTAACGGATCACGCTCCGTGCAATTTCGACAGTTCGCTCCAGAGTTCGCGTTCGCGTTCAGTCAGCTTTTTCGGGATGTTGATCTGAACGACAACGTAGAGATCACCGCGTTTGCCTGAGACTCCAGGCAGCCCCCGCTCGCGCAAACGAAAACGCTGGCCGCCTTGGGTGCCTGCCGGAACTTTCAGTCGCACTTTTCCTTCGAGAGTGGGCACGAGCAATTCGCCGCCCAGCACTACCTGCCACGGCTCGATTCTTTCTTCGTGAATCAAGTCGCTGCCTTCGACTAAAAAATCCGGATGCTTGGCCAATCGCACCCGAAGAAAAAGATCGCCGCTTTTTCCTCCACCTGCGCCGGCTTCACCCTGACCACGTAAACGGATCCGCTGGCCTTCGCGGACACCGCGGGGAATTTTGACCTGATACTGCTCCACTTTCTCTGAACCAGCTCGCCTTAGCGACACGGTCCTGGTGGAGCCGTGTAGCGCCTCCTCGAGCGTGACCATAATGTCCGCTTCCACATCGGCACCGCGTTCGGCTGTCGCCGGGCGTCCGCCGAAGCCGCCAAAGGCAGACCGACCGCGTCCGCCACCAAAAAACGCTTCAAAGAAATCGCTGAACCCAGTTCCGCCGAACTCGAACTCAACCCCGCCGCCGCCGTCGCCGCTCCATTGAGAAAATCCGCCACCGGGCTGCTGGCCTTGCCACTGTGGCGGCGGCTGAAAACCGCCGGGCCGATTCCAATCCGCGCCGAGCTGATCGTATTTCTTTCGCTTCTCCGGATCGCTTAGAACTTCGTACGCTTCGTTGATTTCCTTAAATTTTTCTTCGGCTGCCTTTTTATCCTTGGCCACATCCGGGTGATACTTACGCGCCAGCTTTCGGAAAGCGCTGCGAATCTCGTCCTCACTCGCCGTTTTTGGCACCCCGAGTGTCTCGTAATAATCTCGAAACTGTACTGGCATCTATTCCCAAGCTTGTGCCTCCGCTTCATTCGCGCAACTCTTTGAATAGTGCGCGAACTTGGAAAGTTCATGGTAATCATAGGCGTCGTTGCCTCACTGGTTGGATTGGTGTTGTGGAGCGGTTTCGCGCCAAAATGGTTGGGCCGACTGCCCGGCGACATTCGGATCGAGCGCGAACATTCCTCGTTCTATTTTCCCATCGTTACCTGCATTGTTCTGAGCATTGTCTTGAGTTTGCTTTTTTCCCTCTTCTCAAGTTTCCGGCGCTGAAAGCGACGCGAGGACGCGTGCGCACTCCCAAAGCCCCGCGAAATGCATTGCAGGCTTGTTTTATTTCGCACGAAGTGCTTTGGAGTGCGGGGCGTCTTCGCACCGCTTTTGGAATTCCATATGACCAGAGGAAGTCGTCAGGAACTGGTGAACTTGCACGTCAAGCGATTGCTGCGCTGCCGTCGCTGTCCGCGCATGCAATCCACGCCGGTGTCCGGCGGCGCGATCGTAAGCGATGTGATGATCATTGGGCAGGCGCCGGGTCCACGGGAACCGATGTTGAAACGTCCGTTTGCGCACACGGCCGGCAAAACACTCTTCCGTTGGTTTGAACAATTTTGCGGAATGGACGAAGCCACGGTCCGATCGAAGATTTATTTCGCCGCTGTCTGCCGTTGTTTCCCCGGCAAAAATTCCGGAGGCACCGACCGCGTCCCGGCGCCGGATGAGATTCGCAACTGTGCGTTGTGGATGGATGAAGAGATTCGGATCTTGCAGCCACGCCTCATTATTCCCGTCGGCCGACTGGCGATCGTGCAATTTATCGACTGCGCAAAATTGGAATACGTAATTGGCCGCAAATTTCGCGCCATGAATGCGGCCCACCGCTTCGACCTGATTCCGTTGCCGCATCCTTCCGGTGCTTCGCCCTGGCACAAAATTCAACCCGGCAAAGCACTTAACGAGCGCGCGCTCAAATTGATTGCGCGACACCCTGCAATCCGCCTACTGGATTAATCTCGAGGCCAGGAATCCATGAATTTTCAACGGAGAGTCATTTACTCTTTTCTTGGTTTCCTCGTTTCCTGATTCATCTTTTTCCGAATGTCTTCTGGAATTCCAACCCGCGCTGACATTCCCGAGACTGACAAATGGGATCTGACGCAATTGTTCGCTGACGTGAACAAATGGCAGGAAGATTTTGCCTGGCTACAACGTGAGTATCCGCAGCTTGAGCAGTGGAAAGGCAGAGTGGGGGAATCAGCCCAGACGTTGGCTGGGCTTCTCGAGTTTGAGAAGGCGCTCGAGCAGAAGATGGAACGCGTCTATCACTACGCTTCGCTGCAAGCGGCCGAAGACAGCACAAACAACGAGTACCTCGGTCGCATTGGTCAGGTCCAGAATCTACTTACCAGAATCAGCGAGGCGGCGGCGTTTGTTGTGCCGGAAATTTTGGCGATCGACGGTGAACGATTCGGAAAATTCCTTGCCGACCCGGCACTGAAAGATTGGCGGATCAAGCTGCACAAAATCCGACGAATGAGAGCGCATGTGCTTTCAGTGCCCGAGGAACGTCTGCTCGCGCTGAGCAATGTCGCCTTGAGCGGCTACGACGACACATTTTCCCAACTTACCGATGTGGACATGAAGTTCGGTGTGCTCGTCGACGAGACCGGCCGCGAGCGACCGCTGAGCCAGAGCTCGTTCAGCTCGTTTCTGGTGAAGCGCGAGCTTGAATTACGCAAACGCGCTTTCCATCAATTCTATGCTGAATTTCGCGACCATCAGTACACGCTCGCCGCGTCGCTGGCTTATTCCGTGAAGGCGGACGTGTTTCACGGCAGAGCACGGCATTATCAATCTGCGCTCGAAGCTGCTTTGTTTCCGGATGATGTGCCGGTCGCCGTATATGACGGCTTGATTCAATCTGTGCGTGCAAATCTGAAACCGCTGTTCCGCTATTTCGATTTTCGCCGGCGGGTCCTTGGGCTGGCTGAACTGCATTACCACGACACGTACGTTCCGCTCGTTTCGGAGATCCAGACTAGATTCACATTCGATGAAGCGGTCGAAATGGTTTTGGCTGCGCTCGCTCCGCTGGGAGAGGAATATGTTCAGGCTCTGGCGGAAGGTCTGCGCTCGAGACGCTGGTGCGATCGTTACGAAAATAAAGGCAAACGCAGCGGTGCATTTTCATCCGGCAGTTACACCGCGCCGCCGTACATCCTTATGAACTACAAGCAGGACGTGTTTGCAGATGTGTACACGCTTGCGCACGAGGCAGGGCATTCAATGCACAGTTGGTTCTCGCAAAGTTCGCAGCTCTTTCAGGACTACGAGTATCCGATTTTTCTCGCGGAGGTCGCTTCGACGTTTAACGAGGAATTGCTGACGGATTATCTGCTTCAGACTACGAACGATCCGAAGATGCGCGCTTACATCATCAACCGCGAAATCGACGATCTACGCGGCACGCTCTTCCGACAAACTATGTTTGCCGAATTCGAAAGAACTATTCACGCTATCGAGGAAAGCGGCGATGCGCTAACACTCGACGTTTTTAAATCGGAATATCACAAGCTGCTCGAAGCTTATTTCGCAGAAAATTTCGTGCTCGAT
>JBARMF010000159.1:0-2289 GCA_049802315.1 Candidatus Udaeobacter sp. | reverse complement strand
CCGCGACACTGTTGCTGCGGCAAAATCCGGGAATTCGCATTTTAATCCTGGAAAAATCGACAAAACTTTCGCGACGCGTTGGTGAAGCAACCGTGGAGGTCAGTGCTTATTTCATGGGCCGTGTCCTGGGGTTGACGCAGTACCTCAACGAATCGCACCTCGCAAAACAGGGGCTGCGTTTTTGGTTCACGAACGATGAAGTAACAACGGTGGCCGAAGCAAGCGAACTCGGTCCGCTTTATCAAGTACGTGTACCGTCATATCAACTGGACCGTGCGACGTTTGATGAAGAGGTACTGCGGCGGGCTGCCGTTGCCGGCGCGCACGTTGTCCGTCCGGCAACGATAACGGATGTGCAACTTTGCTCCGGAAAAGAGCAAACCGTTACGTATCGCGATGGCGATGAGACCAGGACTGTTCGTTCACGCTGGATTGTCGATGCATCGGGCGTGGCTGCGATCCTCGCACGGAAGGAGGGTTGGTGGAAATCTAACACCGAACATCCGACTGCGGCAGCCTGGTCGAGATGGAAAGGCGTCAAAGATTGGGACAGCCGCGAGTTGGCCGAGAAATATCCGCAATGGTCGCGGGCCGTTTATGCCACGCGCAACACCGCCACAAATCATGTCATAGGTGACGGCTGGTGGAGTTGGTGGATCCCGCTCAAGGGCGGCGACGTGAGTGTCGGCGTTGTTCTCGATCAACGACTGGTCAATTGGCCGCAGGATGGCGGCAGCATTGGCGAACGATTGAAAGCTTTTTTGATGAAACATCCGGTCGCGCGCGAGATTCTGGTCGACGCGGAGTTCGATGAGAAAGATATGCACTGGCGAAAAAATCTCGCCTATTACAGTACGACCTTTGCCGGAGACGGCTTTGTTCTCGTCGGTGACGCGGCCGCGTTCATGGATCCCTTTTACAGCCCGGGTATGGATTGGATTTCTTTTACAACATCGCGTGCCGCGGCACTGATCGGCGCGCAACGAAGAGGCGAACCGATGAGCGAGTTAGTTGAGCGGCACAATCGCGATTTCGCGACTTCTCATCGTTGCTGGTTTGAAGCCGTTTACAAAGATAAGTACGAATACATGGGCGAATTTGATCTTATGAGCACTGCTCTGATCTTCGATCTTTGTCTTTACTATTTGGGCGTAGCATCCCGGCCGTATAAAGCCGGCGAGAATGCGCTGTTGGTTCCGCCATTTTCCAGTGTGGGGGTCGGCCGCATCTTTCGTTTTATGCGAGCCTACAATCGGCGTTTTGCTGAGATTGCTCGTCGCCGTCGTAAACGCCGAGCGCTGGGCAAAACGAACCGCGCGCACCGGTGTTTGATCCCGGGTTTCAAATTGCATTCTGGCAATCCGAAACTCTTCCTCCAAGGCTTCGCCAAATGGGCGAGGATCGAAGTTGGAGAGTTGCTCTCGTCCCAAACACACTCTACTTAGCCGCCCGTTGCTGAGCGGCTATTGAGGCGAAGATCCTTCCGATGTTCAAGCATTTTGCCTAACGAGTTTCTCGAGGGGTTTCCCGCCGGGACTTCTAGATTAGTCTTCCGGTTCCGCGGCTGAGATGTTTATTTCTAGCGAATGACAGAACGCCACGTTGAGGCAACCGAAAGAAATCACGGACCTCGACGGTGGCGTTATTTGATCGACATCGTCGCGCTCGTGGTGGTTACGTTTGCCCTCGACGCCATCCTGGGTGCTCTTGTGCACCAGCCGATCAGTTTGAAAACCGGTTTTGTGCTGGATGCGATTGGGAAAATCCTGCTGGTCGGCGTTGGGTGCGGACTCGTTTTATTACGTGGCGAGAGACTGGCCGACATTGGGTTGAAGAGCCCGGAGAGTTGGAAGCGCACGTTCATCATCGGCGTTGGCCTGGCCGCGGTTGTCTTCGTCGCCATGTACGTTTCAGAAAAGGCGGGGTTTCGTCGCGACCTCTCCAAATTCAAGGATGTGCAGGGAAATCTGGAAGTCACCATGTATGGCGTGGTATACGCATTCATCGGCGCCGGCTTTTATGAGGAGTTCACCTTTCGCGGATTTCTCATGCAAGGCTTGGCGATGTTGTTTGGTGGCAATCGCGGCGCTTGGATTGGAGCTTGTATTCTGCAAGGAGCGCTGTTCGGGGCAGCGCATGCTTATCAGAATCCGCTCGGCATCGCGATCACCGGCACACTTGGCATTTTGATGGGACTGTTGGTACTTGCGTCGGGACGGAATCTTTGGCCTGTGATCATCGGCCACGGACTCTTCGATGCGAGTCGCTTCGTTTTGTTCTACTTTCAAG
>JBARMF010000158.1:0-1988 GCA_049802315.1 Candidatus Udaeobacter sp. | reverse complement strand
GTCTCGACTCCGCTCGACATGACAAAGATTGCATTAATCCAGATGCGCTGCGGCGTAGACCCGGAGAAGAATCTCGCGCGCGCGATCGAATTCATTCGCGATGCGGCGAGAGAAGGCGCAAAGATTGTCTGCCTCCCGGAGCTTTTTCGGTCGCAATATTTTTGCCAGACAGAAGATCATAAAAACTTCGATTTAGCCGAGGAAGTGCCGGGAAAATCAACCGCTGTGCTGGGAGAAGTTGCTTGCGAAACCGGCACGGTGATTATCGCGTCGCTCTTCGAGAGACGCAGCGCCGGCCTCTATCACAACACGGCTGCCATCATCGACGCGGATGGGAAGTTGCTCGGTAAATATCGCAAAATGCATATTCCCGATGATCCGTTGTATCACGAAAAGTTTTATTTCGCGCCGGGCGATCTCGGATTCCGGGCGTGGAACACTGCGCGTGGCAAGATCGGCGTCTGTATTTGCTGGGACCAGTGGTATCCGGAAGCCGCACGTTTGACCGCATTGCGCGGCGCAGAAATTATTTTTTATCCAACGGCAATTGGCTGGCATCCGGGCGAGAAAAAGGAATTTGGAAAAGCGCAACATTCTGCGTGGGAGACGATTCAGCGTGGTCATGCGATCGCCAATGGCTGCTACATCGCGGTGCCGAATCGCGTCGGTCATGAAGCGCCCGCCGGTGGAGAGGGCATTGAATTTTGGGGGCAAAGTTTCGTATGCGGACCGGACGGCGAAATCATTGCGAAAGGTTCGATCGATCAAGAAGAGATTGTGGTGGCGGAGATCGATTGGGCTCGCGTTAACGAGCATCGGACGCATTGGCCATTCTTGCGAGATCGCAGAATCGACGCCTACGGCGAAATCAATAGGCGTTTCGTCGACTGATTGGCTGATCAAGGAACGACGGCTTGGGCAGCCGTCGATGTCAATTGACGGCTGGGAAGCCGTCACTCCCTGTGCTAATGACGGAAGCGATGACCGCAAGCGCTGCTCAACCGAGGCACCGACCCTGGTATCGCCCCTCGTTGACACTGCAAATCATGATCGGGCTGGTTGTCGGCGGCCTGATTGGATGGCTGCGACCCGATTGGGGAAACGCAGTTTATTTCTTACGCGACATTTTCATTAACCTGATCAAGTCGATCATCGCGCCGCTAGTGTTCTCAACCATTGTGGTGGGAATCGCGGGCGCCGGTGCGCTGCGCAAGGTGGGGCGCATGGGAATCAAGGCGCTGATCTATTTCGAGATCGTTACCACAGCCGCGCTCGTGATCGGATTGGCAGTTGTCAATTTCACAAAGCCCGGCGCCGGCGTAACTCTCGCCGCAACCAGCACCGACGTTCTCAAGACGATCGGCCAAACTCATCCCCAGACTTTCGTCGAAACCATCGTGCACGTTTTCCCTGCGAGCATAATCGAGGCGATGGTGCGTGGCGATGTTTTGCAGATTGTCGCATTCAGTGTGCTTTTCGCGCTGGCGGTGTCAGCCGTTGGCGAAAAAGGCAAGCCAATCATCCGCGCGATGGACAGTCTTTCGCAAGTCATGTTCAAGTTCACGAATTACGTGATGCTATTTGCACCCATCGGCGTGGGCGCAGCGATGGCACACACGATTGGCACGCAAGGCCCGGCTGTGCTGTTAAACCTCGGAAAATTGATCGGCTCGCTTTATCTCGCTCTCGTGATTTTCATTGCTCTTATTTTTGGAGTGGTGATTCGGATCGCGCGGATTCCGTTAAGACAATTCGTGCGTGCGATCCGCGAGCCTGCGGTCCTCGCATTTGCGACAACAAGTAGCGAATCGGCGCTACCGAAAGCGATGGAATCGATGGAACGTTTCGGCGTGCCCCCACATATCGTTGGGTTCGTGATGCCAACCGGCTATTCGTTCAACCTGACAGGATCAACCTTGTATCTTGCAATGGCGTCTGTTTTCGTCGCTCAAGCGGCCGAGACGACGATGGGATGGCATATGTCGTTA
>JBARMF010000157.1:0-2820 GCA_049802315.1 Candidatus Udaeobacter sp. | reverse complement strand
ATGCAAAGGCAAACGAAAGGACCAAAATGAATAACGGAAAACTAAACGGAAAAGTTGCAGTGGTAACAGGAGCGTCGAAAGGAATCGGCGCAGGTATCGCGAAAGAATTCGCAGCGGAGGGCGCATCCGTAATCGTTAATTATGCGTCTTCCAAGCAAGACGCAGATCGCGTAGTAGATGAAATTAGCAAGCGCGGCGGAAAAGCTGTCGCGGTCCAAGGCAGCGTCGCCAAGAAGGCAGACGTCGAGAGACTGTTCTCTGAAGCGCAGAAAGCATTCGGCAAGATCGACATCGTGGTTAACAACGCGGGCGTTTACGAATTCGTCCCGTTGGAAGAAGTCACCGAGCAGCAATTCCACCGAATGTTTGATACAAACGTTCTCGGAATGCTTCTCGCCACTCAGGAGGCGCTGAAGCATTTCAACGCTGACGGCGGCAGTGTTATCAACATTGGTTCTCTCGCCAGTTCCCTGACTCCACCGACTGCGGTTGTTTACAACGCAACGAAGGGGGCGGTCGACGCGATCACGCGGACGCTGGCGAAGGAACTCGGCTCACGCAAAATCCGCGTGAATGCAATCAGGCCCGGCATGGTGATTACGGAAGGAGTGATTACGGCCGGATTTCATGAAAGCGACATGCGAAGCACGTTTGAATCGATGACCCCGCTCGGGCGAGTCGGTGAGACGGACGATATCGCGCCTGCTGCGGTTTTCTTCGCTTCAGACGATTCAAAATGGATCACCGGCGAAACACTGCTTATCGCAGGTGGTCTGCGTTAACTAACGACCACGACAGGTACAAGCGATCAAAGAAAACAGGATTAAGTTGGCCTTGCCGACACGATTGCCGTCCCGCCGAATCCCACCGTAAAAGGCTTCCAAAAAATTAAATAAGAGTGCGAAAGTTTTCCGCGTGATTGAATGGAAAGCTTCAGAGGAATTTTACCAGCGCGTCGGTCGTTTCCTTTGGCCGTTCTTCGGAAATCCAATGTCCGGTGTCTTTCAGGACAATACTTGTGACATCAGTCGCGACGAGTTTCATTTGTTCGGCCAGTTGGTTGCCAAGCGATTTGTCGCCGCCAATCGACAGCACAGGCATCGTCAGTTTTGTTTGCGAGAGTTGAGCGAAATCTTTGGCCAGTTGTGGCCACGAAACAAAATAGGCCCAACCGGCATGCATGCGTCCGGGCCGCGAATAAGCTTCGGTGTACGCTTTGCGATCCGCTTCCGGGATCGAATGAGTTTTGTCCGCAGCGAGAATGTTCCAGAAATATTCGAAGTAAGTTCGCTCGCGCCCCTTCACTAATTTTTCCGGATACTCGCCGTTGAAACGAAAGTGCCAGGTATTCGGATCATTGTAGATCGGTTCCCATCCGGGAACGCCGGGAAGAAACGCATCCATCACCGCCAGCTTCTCAGTTTCGCTCGGGAATTGCGCGGCGTAGGCGTAGGCGACCATCAACCCGATGTCGTGTCCCACTACGCGCGCCTTGTCGATCTTCAAGGAACGAACCAACTCATGGATTTGCTTCGCGGCAGTGATCATGTCGGCCTTGTTGTCTGCGGGAATCGAAGAATCGCCGATGCCCGGTAAATCGACCGCGATCACGGTAAACTTTTCTGCAAGCAACGGAATGAGCGGCTGCCACATGCGCGAAGTGTGAGTGTAACCGTGAAGAAGCAGAACAGCTGGACCCTTCCCAGCTGTCAAATAATGAAGTTGCACTCCGCCGACATTTGCTGTGCGCGACGCGATCTCCGACGGCGCGGCGTAACTCTCAGTTACGAACAAACTCAACACACAGAATAAGCCGAGCGCAACGCGATGCAGACGACGGTTATGGTTTTGTTTCATAGAAACTCCTGGGAATTCGAATGCCTTCGAGTGTAACACGGTTCCTTTGCGAATCGTACTCACTTATCGGCGGCCATTGGCCGGTGGCGTGACTAAGATGCTCTGGACAGCTCGCGACCTCGTGGAGATGGTTGAGCGTGACAGAGCGGATCCTTAACATTAAGTGCGCTGTGGAGAAAAACATCGGCGGCATGGCGCGACATATCACCTCGACGCCAGTCATAGAAATATTTGACGAAATCCTGATGTGGGAAGGCGTAGTAGAAACGTTTGACGTTGCTTGCAATCCAAACGTCAAACGCTGTTACGGTTTTTCGTATCGAGAAGGCGACGCTCTGACGTATGCGACCATTGCCGAAACAGACGAGGTAAACTCTCCTGAAATGGCAGTCAAAACCTTCGTCGCTTCCAGAATGCAACCATGAATCGGATGAGCGAACGATTCGTGCTTCTCAGCTATGATCATTGTCTCGCTTTAAATCGACTCACCAGACATAGATAACTGCACGGTCGGTCCAGCTAACCGAAAGGATTCGCGATGTCGGAAGAAGGGAAATCTGAAAAGCCTGAGCAACCGGCGCAGCTCGACGGACCGGCGCCTAAAACAGTTGCGGAACCTCCCGGCACGCTGCGACGCTGGCGCAAGCCGTTGATCCTTGTCGGTCTGATCCTGTTTGTGCTCGTGATCATTCCGAAAATTTTTCATGCCTGGCGAACGGCCTCGACTGACGACGCGTATGTGAACAGCTATGTCACGTTCGTGGCCCCGCGCGTGCCCGGCCAAGTTTTGCGAGTGTTAGTCGATGACAATAATCGCGTAACGAAAGGCGACGCGCTGGTTGAGCTCGACCCGGAGCCATTTCGTGTGCAAGTGGCGATCAAACAAGCAGCCGTCGACGCCGCGCAAGCGGAACTGGTCGTCGCGCAAGCGACCGTACGGAGCCAAATCGGCCAGACCCGTGG
>JBARMF010000156.1:0-3414 GCA_049802315.1 Candidatus Udaeobacter sp. | reverse complement strand
TAAAAGTTGAGCCGCGATTGGATCCGTCGCTTTGTGCAGTCAGCGTGCCGTCGTGGGCTTGCGCGAGAGATTTTGAAATGGCCAGGCCCAGACCGAGCCCTCCAAAACGATGCTCGAACGAGCGGTTACCCTGTTCGAAAGGATCAAAAATGCGCTGCATGACCTCAGGCTCTATGCCGATGCCGGTGTCGCCGACGCTAACGGTGAAGACTGCTTCGGATGGATTGTCCGAAGAGATCGTGATGTCTCCTCCTTCGGAGGTGAATTTGATGGCATTCTTGAGCAAGTTCCAAATGATCTGCTGAAATTTCGCGGTATCGGCAGTCACATGGCAAGTCTTGGCTCGCAAATTGAGATGCACATTAAGTTTTTTGGATCTCGCCTCGGCGCGACAAATCTCGACGACGTTCGACACGGCCTGGTGCGCATCGATTGGAGCGAAACGCAATTGCATTTTGTCTCTGGCAATTCGGGTGAAGTCGAGCAGGTCATCAATCAACTGCGTTTCCAATTCGATATTGCGACGGATCATCGCCAGCGATGCTTTAGTATCTTGAGTTTGTGACGCCTCTGTTTCGAGCGAGTCCAGCGCAGAAATGACAGGAGTAAGTGGCGTGCGCAGTTCATGCGAGAGCATCGCCAGAAAATGGTCTTTGGTGCGATTCGCCGCTTGGACGATGCTTTTTTGCTGCTGAAGCTTTTCCTCAATACGCCGTCGTTCAGCCATGCCAGCGGAAAGTGCCATCGCCGTTATGGCCAGCACTGCCGTCCACGACTGGACATTGAGAAGAGACTGATTCTCGCTTTGACCAACGAATGGCCCAAAGCCACGCACGGTTCCCCACACGGCTATTAGGGACAGAATGAAAATACCCGTAGCCGTTTCGCGTTGAGTGAAGCGGAAAGCCGTCCAAATCACAATCGGGCCACAAATAAAAGCGATGGGATAATTTTTGGCAGAGATCTCCAGCCATCCGCCAAACACAACTGCACTCAATAACGCTAATAACAGAAGGAGGACGCCAACTTCTATCGTTTCCTCTTTTCTCCAGGTTAATTTCCACCTAATGCCCCAAAGAAGAACCAACGGCGTGAAAATGAGGTCGCCCGCAATGTCGCCAAGCCACCAAGTGACCCAAATCGGGCCGTAGTTCGTCCAGTTGGCAAAGCCGTCCAGCGCAAGACTGGTCACGCCAAACACCGGGCTGAGGACAGCGCTGACCGCTGCGGCGAGCGCGAATTTGAAAACGCCCTGTGGTCGATCAAATACATTCTTGCCGCCCGCGAAGCGGTTTACCAGCCACGCCCCGGCTACAGCTTCAAGGGTGTTGCCGGTTGCGATGGCGAACGACGTGACGACGGTTCCCGGTGTCGTTAGGTTTACGAGGAACGCACCAACAAAGATTGCCGGCCACGCTCGATACCCGAGCAAGAGCATTGCAGCCAGCGCGATTCCTGCCGGCGGCCACACCGGTGATGCACTCGCGTTTAATGATGCCAGGTGTAAGCCAATCTTGCCGGCGACGAGGTAGATGATTGCGAATACGCCAATGAGCGGAAGCCCGGAAAAACGTCGCGATTGCATGGTCCCAACCGCCTCAACGTCAGCGATTTTGCTCCTGACAACAAGGCGGATCAACGCCTTGATTCGCGCGAACTTCGCTCAACACTGCCTAAAGTGTGACTATTTCTCTGCCAGGAACTGTAATTGTTTGTCCCCTAGATAGCCATATTCCAGAGAATAATAGGACAGCGCCGAAACACTCGAAAAGCCTGCCTGCTTCATCTCTTCGAACATCTCCCAACCAAAATGTTGGAAGCAGAGGCAGCCCTCAGGATTTCGTGGGTCATCGTGATACTCAGGCGGCAGCAAGTGGTCGATAGTTCCGTCCTTCCGCAATCGGGCGCGTATCTGATTGCGTACGTTGTTTGCGTCGAACGGCAGGGAAAAAAGCATTTTTCCGGCAGGCTTCAGCGTGCGCGCGCACTCAGCAAATGCACTGCGATAATCGGGAATGTGTTCCAGTACCTCAAAACTCAGAATGGCGTCAAAACTGTGACTCGCGAACGAAAGCTTGGTCAAATCCTCGTGCCGCAGTTTTTTGGAGTTATTTTCGCTCGTCAAGGCAGCATCCTGCACAAATTCGCTTCCTTGCAGGAAAGGAAAACGTTTGTGCAAATAAATAAACAGCGGGCTTGATTGTTCCGTCGCGTAAATCCGGGATTCGCTTGTCGGAGCGATGATGTCCATGAGCAAATGAATGCTGGCTCGCATTCTGTTGTTCAGCCGGCACCGTGGGCACTGCATGTGCTCGCGCCAGTTGATCTCCAAATGACTGCCTGCGTTAAAAGCCAATTCCCACGAACTCAAAAAATGGCTACGCTTCTGGCACACGAAACAAAACCCCGACGTAGTAAAGGACGGATACGGTTGAGCAAGCTCGCGTTCCGCCTCCTGCCGAGCAGCCAATTCTGCATTGATCTGCGCTCGGTGTTCCTGAAACTCTCGCTGACTCCGGATCCGCGTAATCACGAGCGGCGCAGGAATCTCCACCAGAGCGGACGAAACAGCCGCCTCGTTCGGTGACGGCGAGCGTGCACCCTTAGAAAAATGTCGAAGGAGTTCTTTTACGCGCACCGCTGGCCCGACCGAATTAATGATCCCGCCCGCAAGGCATCCCTGCAAATCAGAGCGAAGCTAATTGAAATCGTGGTGCGTATCGCGCACGTACGGGTATTTCGACTCGTTACCGACTTCAGGCGGAAATTCCGCGTAACCGCCATGGATGTAAGGAATGTCTGAGGGCAGCAAAGGTTGATAGCTGTTGCGCCAGATTGGAAACGGAAAGGTCAGGATCTCAACAAGACCGGCCACTTGGCGCGCCGCTGTGCGTCCCGCTCCCTTCCAAACGCCGTAGCCGGCACCGGCGGAATTACCTTCGGTTTGGTTGATCTGGTTAACCGTAGTAAAGAACTCAGTGGGAGCGATGATAAGGTTCGAGATCCCGCGGCCGAGCTTGCGCGTTGGACCATAATCGTTTCCGGGCGGGTCTTGAATATCAGCAAACGCTCCGATGGCAAGGCTCACGACCGCAGCGGCGGCAAGAATAGTTTTCATAGGGGTTCGTTAGCAGTTAAATGATTCAGAACAGCAAAGGCAATACTTTATTTTTGGTGTTCCGACGCAGCGTCGTTTTTCGTTTTCAACATGGAAAGCCAGATAGTGATTCCCAGAATAAGTACAATGATTCCCAGTGAGATGAGCCGGGGAAACGGCAGATATTCTGCGGTAATCATTTTGAGTCCCACGAATCCAAGAACTAATGCCAGTCCGGTTCTGAGATAAATGAAACGGTTCATCAAACCTGCCAGCAGGAAGTAAAGCGATCGCAAGCCAAGGATCGCGCAGATGTT
>JBARMF010000155.1:0-6789 GCA_049802315.1 Candidatus Udaeobacter sp. | reverse complement strand
CTCGCGAGCGCGCGACGTGTCGCTGAATTCATTGAGCAACGTCCAGTCACTTATGTGCTTGGCGGGCATATCGAACTGGATGAGTCCGGTAAGACCTTTTTTGGTACGCAATATCATCCCAACGAGCGTCCGCTACAGTTGACCAAGCAAGACCTGCTCGCGTTGCCCGGGATCGTCAGCGGATTCAATGGTTTCTACGCTAAGCGCGGCGTGTATGTGCTGATGAACCAGAACCGGATCCTGATTCTTCTGGGGGTCGGGGCGGTTGTTTTACTCGTCGCAATAATTCTGATTTTACGGGCACTCTGGCGCTGGTTGCGTTCGCCGGCGATAGCGAAGTGAGCTTGGTTTTACGTGATACGTTCGAAACAATCCGCTCGCCTTCGAAAAATCTAACCCGCCTCGGGTGACGATGAACAAGGAGTGCTTTCGCGTGACGGGCCGAGATCTACTACTGCTCTACACTAGGCGAATGCTAAACTTTGCCCGCTGGCGGGTTGAAGCCCGGCACGACTAGCGAGACGCGTCACTGCCCGACTCCGTCGGACATTACCTTTCAGCAGTAGTCAGCGAGTTTCTGTGTCGGCAGGTCTGGATGCGCGCCTTCAGTATCTGTGGCCGCAGCCTTGATGGTGGTCCCTGTGGAGCGGATAGCCTGCTCGATTTTCTTTTCAGTCGTTGCCAACGGATCGTACGAGACGTGCAACGCGCCCTTCTCTATTTTGGTTTCGATTACGGCGTTCAACGCGTCGACCGCATCCGTTACTTTCTTTTGGTGAGCGGGATCTCCCAGCGTCTCGATTTCAATTCGAGCAGCCATGGTTTCGCTCAAACTCGAATCGGCTGGGTCAGATTTGTTCTTCATGCCTTTTGAAGAACTTCGTATGAGCCGAAACGATTTGGGGTATCCGGCGATTAAAAGCGCTAACTCTGCGCGTGACGCCCTATCTGAAGTGGCGAGGTTCCTTGGAGCGGTAAAAATTGTAGCGGCGTTTGTGTCAAACGCCGAACGTTCTAGGAAGCGCTCGCCGCGGCGAGCGGCCTACGATGAGCCATGAAAACGATTCAGGGGTATCACGTCATCAAGCCAGAAGACCTGCACTGGCGGCCGTCGAACTTGATGAAAATTCCGAATGCGGATTATCTGGAGCGCACCGGCAGCGAGAATCTCGGTGCGCGGCTGTGGCGATTGCCACCCAAAAGCGCGAACACGCTGCACAAACATATCCGCTCGGAGGAATTTTATTTCGTTCTGGAAGGCACGGGCCGCATGCGCGTGGGCGACGAAATACTCACGGTGCCGAAACACGGAGGCGTGCTGGTTGCGCCGGATCAATTGCGCCAGGTGTTCAACGACACCGATGACGAGGTGCTGTGGCTCATCGTCGGCGCACCGGAGGAACTGGAATTTCTGCAAGGTTCGAAATCCAAGATCGATCTTTCGTTGATATATCCGGTGGACCCGACACAACTGCCAAAGGAGCTTGCTGGCGTGGAGTGGCCACCGAAAGGCAGTGATGAGTGACCAGCGAGGACGAGATTGATCAAATGGAAATCAAAAGAGCCGGTTCCCAAAGTTCCGTTAAAGGATCAGCTGATTGGTTCACGGGAACCGTGCGCGTCCATCCGCTGTTCGAAGCGGCTGAACCGGCACGTGTCCGTGGCGCGAACGTCACGTTCGAGCCCAGTGCTCGCACCGCATGGCATACGCATCCGCTCGGTCAGACGTTGATCGTTACCTCCGGCCTTGGTTGGGCGCAGCGCGAAGGTGGGCCGATCGAGGAAATCCGGCCGGGCGATGTCGTCTGGTTTGCGCCGAACGAAAAGCATTGGCACGGCGCCACGCCTACCACCACGATGACGCACATCGCCATTCAAGAGGCGCTCGACGGCAAAGTGGTCGAGTGGATGGAGAAAGTCAGTGACGCTGAGTATCAGCGGCCCTGATTTTGTTATCCCTTGTCGGTTATGAGTTAACACGCCTTACAAAGGCGGCCGTTTACGTCGTGACGTTCGGTAACCTGCGCGTTATGATTTTGAAACCATGAAGGTGTTAATCAGTTCTCTGATGATCGCCAGCGCAGTCGCTACTTTGGTTCGCGCACAGGAGGAGAGCGCATCCCCAGCAGAGAAAGCAAAAACGTATCCTGAAGTTCCGAAGCAGTATGAAGTTGGCGAGGATACTATCTCTCCCGACGGAAGGTTCGCGATTCTGTATCCGGTTCGTGACGAAAACTCAAACGAGGGACCTGCGTTTTCGAATGTTCTCGTCCGATTGAAGCCTTATGAAGTCGTCAAGGAGCTCGACGTCGATCCGGCGTGGAAGGATATGCGTGGCTCGCCAAGGGCAAAATGGGGTGGAAATCAGTTTGTTGCGATTTGGCGTGAGATGAAATGGGGCAATGAAGATCTCGTCGTGTACGAGCTCGCGAACGACAAGATCAAACGCGAAGAGAAGAAGATTTGGCCTGAGGTCGTGAAGTATTTCGATCGCGATTGGAAGAACCGGTTTTTGAAGAAATACCCAAAGGAAGCGAACGATCGCTACTTTTTCACTTCCGACGATTCGGAATTCAAGAATTTCGAATTCAAGGGTGACACGCTCTTGCTCGACATCCGGGCAGAGAACAAACCAAATCTTGCGTCTGGTCCGATTTGGAGCGCCGAATTGCGCGGGGTCTGGAACCTAAGGACCGGGAAATTCGACAAAGTCGATTTCAAGCCGGGCGAAATCAGTGTTCGGAAGCCGGAAGACTGACGCACTGGAATTCTAGCCACGGATATCCTTATCAGTACGCGTTATTTTGGACGTTGATCGACGGCGATGAATCACCGTCGTAACCTGCGCGATATGAAAATATTTCTATCATTTCTTTGTGGTGCAGCGGTGGCGTTCGGCTTCACGGCTGTCGGTGGATCGAATTCTCCACATCACGTTTACGAACTGCGCATGTACCACGTTCACCCAGGTAAAATGGACGCACTCAGATCTCGGTTTGGCGATCACACGGACGCAATCTTCAAACGTCATGACATGAAGAGCATTGGCTATTGGGTTCCGGAGGACCCGCCGAATTCCCAGAACCTGTTCATTTACATTCTCGAGCATCCCAGCCGTCAGGAGGCAGAAAAGAATTGGGCCGCGTTCCAAGCCGATCCGGAATGGAAAAAGGTGAAGGCCGAGTCGGAGGCGCAAGGACCACTGGTGGATCATATCGACCGCTACTTCATGGATCCGACCAGCTATTCAGCGCTCAATTGACGTGTCTTGCGTACAACCAAATGAAAGCCGTGAGGGTGGAGGTGAACGACAAGATGCAAAAGGGTTACGTTTATTTCCGCACGAAACCGATGGGACGGGCATTCCGCCCCGGATTCACGCCCGAGTTGACGCCGAAACAGATGCTAGAGCTGGGCGTGTTCGGCGGAAAATACATGACCGATTGCCGGGACGAGTTTCCGGGGAGCTGGTTCAGGCGTGCGAAACTTTCGCCTGATCGGGCGCGAGCGTCGCTGAATTATTTTGGCGTGAACGCCTCGCAACCACTAGTGGAGTGGCGGCGCAAGGGTTGGATTCATCCCGAGGATCCGCGCGGCTGGTTCCAGTGGTATTGCCGATATTATTGCGGCCGACGTAATCAGGATGACTTAAGGCAGATCGCCCGTTGGCGCGGCGTTCGCCGCCATGTGGCACAATTGAAAAAACACTGTAAACCTCGCGATCTCAATTGCCGTCGCCGACAGCGGCAGGCGTTGCTGCACTGGGCTTACGATTCACGAAAGATCTGATAAAGGGATCTCTCGGGAGCACGAACGCACAGCCAAACACTTATTGTCTGATTTCTTAAATCCACGATTTCTCAGAGTGAAATCGCGTCGCTGGATGCTGTTGCTTTATTACATAAGATTCACGCATGCATCCAAGCACTTACACAGCGAAAGCTTATTCTGCTGCCAGTGAGACAGCGAAACTGGCCTCCACAACAATTCCGCGTCGCGACCTGACTGACAGGGACGTGCAGATCGAAATCCTTTTTTGTGGCATTTGCCACTCCGACCTCCACTCAGTTCGCAATGAATGGAGCGAGTTCATGGCGACGAACTATCCGATCGTTCCCGGCCATGAAATCGTCGGCCGTGTAACAAAGGTCGGTTCGGCTGTTACCAACTACAAGCCAGGCGATCTCGCCGCGGTTGGTTGCATGGTGGACTCCGACCGGACCTGTCCAAATTGCAAACGTGAGCTCGAACAATTCTGCCCGAACGTGACGCTCACTTTCAATTCGCCAGACAAACACCTTGGCGGCGTCACCTATGGCGGCTATTCCGATAGCGTCGTGGTCGATGAACATTTCGTCCTGCGACTGCCTCCCAACCTGAACATCGCTGGAGCTGCGCCGCTCCTCTGCGCGGGGATCACCACATACTCGCCGATGCGTCACTGGGATGTCGGCAAAGGCAAGAAGGTCGGTGTGGTCGGGCTCGGAGGACTCGGTCACATGGCCGTGAAGTTTGGTCGCGCTTTCGGCGCTCACGTGGCTGTCTTCACGACTTCGCCTAACAAGAAGGATGACGCGCTCCGGCTCGGTGCCGACGAAGTCGTCGTTTCGCGTAATGCTGACGAGATGAAAAAGCACGCCGGCAGTTTCGACTTCATTATCGACACTGTTTCCGCGAATCACGATATCAACGCCTATCTCAACCTACTCGGCGTTGACGGGAATCTTACGTTGGTCGGCGCGCCATCGGAGCCTCTCGACGTCCCAGCCTTCAGTCTGATCATGGGGCGCCGAAGACTCGCGGGATCTGCCATCGGCGGCATCGCCGAAACGCAGGAGATGCTCGATTTTTGCGGCAAGCACAACATTACCGCCGACGTCGAAGTTATTCCGATCCAGAAAGTCAACGAAGCTTACGAGAGATTGCTGAAGTCGGACGTGAAATACCGCTTTTCGATCGACATGGCGTCTTTGAAATCGGAGTGACAGAAGGATTTTGAGTCGACTGACAATCGCCGGAACAGCAATCAAACAGAAGAATCGGAAATAAATCATTATGCGTGCAACTGTGATGTATAGCGCGGGCGACGTTCGGATCGAGAACGTACCCGACCCTCAAATCATCGAGCCAACTGATGCGGTCATTCGTGTCACCAGAGCATGCGTTTGCGGCAGCGATTTGTGGCCATATCAAAAAATGGAGCGCAGCGACACCGGTCGCGTGATGGGGCACGAAGCGATAGGTGTGGTTGAAGACGTCGGCGCAGACGTTAGGAGGATTAAACGCGGCGATTTCGTTATCATGCCGTTCGCATTCTCCGACGGCACATGCGCGTTTTGCCATGACGGGCTTCAAACGTCGTGCATTCATGGCGGATTTTTCGGCACTACAGAGGTCGCCGGAGCACAGGCCGAAGCGGTGCGAATTCCTTTGGCCGACGGAACTCTCTTTTCGGTTGGCACCCACGCAGACGACGCGCTTATGCCATCGTTACTCTCGCTCTCTGACGTCATGGGAACCGGACACCACGCCGCGATCATCGCGAAGGTGGCACCAGGAAAGAGTGTGGCTGTTGTTGGCGATGGAGCGGTGGGATTGTGCGGTGTGATTGCCGCGAAGCGATTGGGCGCTGATCAGATTATTATTCTGGGACGCCATGCCGATCGCATTGCGCTCGCCAAGGATTTCGGTGCGACAGATGTCGTGAGTGAGCGAGGTGACGCGGCAGTGGAGCGTGTTCGCGAACTTACCGGTGGTTACGGCGTCAACTCAGTCCTGGAATGCGTCGGGCTTGAACAAGCGGTAAATACCGCCATCAGCATCGCTCGTCCGGGTGGCGCGGTGGGGCGCGTCGGTGTTCCGCAGGAGCAGACAATTCCAGGATCCGAGCCGGCGTTTTACAATAATGTGACGGTCGGCGGCGGGCCTGCTCCGGTGCGTGCTTATATTGAGGATCTTTTGCCGGACGTTCTTGAAGGGACTATCGAGCCCGGTCGCGTCTTCGATCGAACGGTGGGACTTGATGGTGTTCCCGACGGTTACCGGGCGATGAACGATCGGGAAGCAATTAAAGTGATGGTTACCCCCTAACAAATATTTGACACTTCACAGAATGAAAAAGAGCAAACTTGGAAAGAGCGGGTTGGAAGTATCGGCGATAGGACTTGGTTGCATGGGAATGAGTTTTGGGTATGGCCCGCCGAAAGATAAGCAGGAGATGATCTCGCTTCTGCACGCAGCGGTGGAACGGGGCGTGACATTTTTCGATACCGCCGAGGTTTATGGACCGTTCACGAACGAGGAACTGGTGGGCGAAGGGCTCGCTCCGTTTCGCGAGCGCGTGGTGATCGCCACGAAGTTTGGGTTCAAACTCGATCCGAAAAGTGGTCGCTCCGTCGGTGTCGACAGCCGTCCAGAACGCATTAAGGAAGTTGCCGAAGCTTCACTAAAACGACTCAAGACGGATGTTATCGATCTGTTTTATCAACATCGTGTTGATCCAGAAGTACCGATCGAAGATGTGGCGGGTGCCGTGAAGGAGCTGATTGAGCAGGGGAAGGTTAAGCACTTCGGCTTATCAGAGGCAGGAGTGCAAACCGTTCGTCGCGCACACGCTGTTCAACCAGTCACTGCACTCCAAAACGAATACTCGCTCTGGTGGCGGCGTCCCGAAGAGGAAGTGTTACCTGTGCTCGAAGAGCTTGGGATCGGTTTCGTTCCGTTCAGTCCTCTTGGGAGAGGCTTTCTTACGGGCAGGATGAACGAGAACACGACGTTCGACAGTAGCGA
>JBARMF010000154.1:0-4391 GCA_049802315.1 Candidatus Udaeobacter sp. | reverse complement strand
GAAAAAAGGTTGGGTCTTCCGCGACAGCCTGACCTAGCAGATCGGCTGCCAGTAAGAGATTTCCCTCGGGAACAATGCCGAGGTTTTTGGCGCGGCTATAAAGATCGAAGGCAGTGAGATTAGCCGTCGGTGATCGTTCGATGGCCAGTTTCTCAGTGGGCGAGACTTTGACCCGAAGCTGTTCAGCGACCTTTTGCGCGATCTCGCTCTGGAGCGTGAACAGGTCTTTCAAATCGCGATCATACTCCTCGGCCCAGACGTGTGAATCGGTGCGGGTGTCGATCAACTGGGCGTTTATATGAAGCCAACCACCGGTCTTACGTACGCTTCCTTCCAGCACGTGCGACACACCAAGCGCATCGCCGATCGAGTGCACGTTCTGTTTCTCGCGATATTGCATCACGCTCGTGCGGCTAATGACCTTAAGTTTGGCAATTTTCGCTAGCTTGGTCAGAAGGTCGTCCTGAACTCCATCAGCAAAGGAGGCATCCTCTCTGTCGTTGCTTAGATTTTCAAATGGAAGTACTGCGATTCCAGCTGTCGAAGGACGGCGCAATAGATCAGTTTTCCAAACGATCACACTGACGGCTGCTATCAAAGCGAGTGATAACCCTATAACAGCCGCAGCAGTTGGATTTCGTTGCAGCCATTTCTTACCTCGGCCAAAAACTCCGATAGGTCGCGCTCGGATTGGCTCGTGTTTTAGCCACCGCTCCAAATCTTCGGCAAGTGCGAGAGCGGAAGAATAACGGCGCTCTGGATTTTTATCCAAACATTTCAGGCAAATGATGGAAAGATCGCGGTCCACTTTCGCATTCCACAACCGTGGTGGCCGGGGCTCGGTTTCAAGCAATAACTTGATCGTCTCGTAGGTTGTTCCTCCAGCAAAGGGCGGATGGCCAGTTAGAAGTTGGTAAAGCACTGCGCCAAGCCCATAAACATCTGTTGCGCTGGTTGGCCCGGCATTGTTACCGCCTGCTTGTTCCGGAGCCATGTAGCTCGGTGTGCCTATCACCTCCAGGGTGCGTGTCACCGTGCTTTCGGATTCGACTAATCGAGCAAGGCCGAAGTCGGTAAGGTGCGGTTCACCTTGTATATCCAGCAGAATGTTTCCCGGTTTGATGTCGCGATGGAGAATGCCGTGTTCATGCGCGTAATGCACAGTGCGTGCCACCTTTGCGATGAGTTCCACCGCTTGCCGGATGAACATAGGCGCGTCTTTAACCACTTCGTCAAGCTGACCGCCTTCGATGAACTTCATGCTGAAGTAGCATTGCCCATCGCGCTCGCCCACTTCGTAGATTGGGACGATGCATGGATGATCAAGGCTCGCCGCGGCTTCGGCTTCCAAACGGAAGCGCTTGAGGTGTGCTTGTGTCGCCCATTGGCCAAGCCCAATGACTTTCAATGCGACGATGCGGTTGAGGCTTTTCTGCCGAGCGCGAAAGACGACTCCTTGTCCGCCACGCCCGACCTCCTTGAGTAACTCGTAGTCGCCTAGCTCTCCCAGCACGGGAACAGACTGAAACGGCGAATCGGAGAAACGGGGAGACGGCGATCTCGCCGATTCGCCCATTCGCCGATTCGCCGCTTCATTCTCCTGATCAGCGACTACAGCGTCGGGAAACATTCCAAGCGCTGTTTCGAGAACGCACCCGGTGCACAGTCCTTCTGGTGCGTCGGAAAAGATTTTCGCACCGCACTTTCGACAGACTCTCGTGACTGTCACCATATTTGGGCGGAATATCAGGTCTTACGTTCGGACGACGGTAATCAGATGGCGAAGCTCGTCTTCAACGTCACCGGGCGTAGCAACCGTGTGGGCGATTTCCTCTCGCAATAATGATTGATAGCGGTGACGAAAGCGATAAAACGCCTGCCTGATTGCATTGGCGCTCATGTCTAGTTGTGTAGCGATGTCCGCTTGCGTGGGGGCGCCCGGTTCGTCGGGTAACAGTTGCTTCAAAGAGTCAAACAACCTGGCATTACCTGCCGCGACGTACTCAATTTTTAGAAGATCAAGCACGCGCGCGAGCACTGTTGAGGCCCAGCGACGTTCGTAAATTTGCTCCGCAGTTAACGGATCCGTGAGTTCTGTGTCAGTTCGTTCGTGAGGGCTAAATTCGTCGAGCGAGATAAGCAGTTGTCCTTTTCCTCGCTTGATTGCCATCATGCGACGGCGTTCGTCTGCCAGAAAATATTTTAGTGCCCCAAGCAGATAAGAACGAAAGCGTCCCTTTTCCTTGCGGACGGCAGCAAGGTTTTTATGCTCCAGCAAATCTGCAAAAAAACCCTGAGTGATGTCTTTTGCTTCTTCTGGTCCAATTCCCTGCCGCTGCACAAAACCATAAATGGGTCGCCAATAAGCGCGGCAAAGCTTCTCCAGTGCTTCCTCCGCGACGGGCGATTCACTTTGGGCCTCCAATACCACGCTCCAGTGTGTGGTAGTGAATTGCGCCTCCCCTTTTTGTGTGCGCGGCGCCGAACCGTTTGCAGTTAATTCGTGAACGTCCGCGGTGTGTGCGGACTCGTTCGGGGGTGAGCATTCAGTCTCATCGGAAGGGCTCACGCCGTGATTCAAGTAAAAACTCGTCAGAAAATCAAGCTTATAGATAGCTCACCAGGATTTCTTTGGAGAATTTCGCCAAGCCTATGCACACCCCCTAAATCGGCAACTCCGTATACTAAAGCTAGAATTAGCGGAGACCGCCGTTACAGATCGATCAAGGCGCAACGACGCTCCACCCGTTCCAGATAGTCGGGCCGGCGACGTTGCCAATGAGCAGATTATTGTTGAGGTACCAAACTGCTGTGTGGCGTGTGTTCGAATTGTAGAGCAGATAGTCGGGGCTGCCGTTGCGATCGAAATCAGCCAGCCCCGCGACCTCGAAGCCCGCCGGAATTGTTGGTCCATTTCTGCTGCCTATGCGAGTCGCTCCAGACATATGCCAGATCACTGTTCCGCGCGTGGCGGCGTTGAATAGGAGATAATCAGGATGTGTATCGCCATTGAAATCGGCCACTCCAGCCACACTGCGCCCAGTTGGAAGGGTCGGGCCGGTTGCCGAACCGATGCGCACGTTGTTGCGCATGTACCAAACAATTGTTCCACCACTGTTCGCATTGAACAGCACATAATCGAGATACCCATCGCTGTTGAAATCTCCCAGAGCCACCACCGTCCAGCCGGCAGGAAGAGTCGGACCAAAAGCGTTGCCGATGCGCGCGTTGTTATTCATGTACCAAATCCATGTCGCACGGGTGGCTGTGTTAAAGAGCAGGTAATCCGGATGATCGTCGCGATTAAAATCCGCTACACTCGCCAGGCTCCAGCCTCCGGGCAGAGTTGGACCGCTGGCACTACCGATCCGAACATTGTTGTTCATGTACCAAACCGCTGTGTGGCGCGTGCCTACGTTAAGAAGGAGGAGATCTGAATACCCATCGTTGTTGAAATCGTATGGCTCAGCAATGGGCCCGGGCCGTGTAACCGCGGCAAGAATATCGACTCGCCCGTAGCCGTAGGTGTTGTTAGGTGTCACCGACTGACCGCCATCACATGCCCCATTCAGAATATGAACAGCTGCATCATCCATGGCTGTTCGGCTGATATCGATGTCGTGCCGCCACTCAGGCCGGGCCGACCAAAGTAGCGCCACAGCACCAGCGATATGCGGGGTCGCCATGGATGTCCCCGTCATGGTTCCATAGGCATTGTCGGAGGTGTTAAGGCTCGATCGGATGTCCGTTCCCGGGGCAGTGATATCGGGCTTTAACCGATGGCTTCCATCGATAGTGACCGCACCGCGGTTGCTAAACGGGGCGATGGTGTCTGTGCCGGTAGTCAGGGCTCCAACCGTATAAGATGCCTGATAAAAGGACGGAGGAGATAGCAACGTGGAACAGCCCGGGCCCTGATTGCCTGCTGCTACTACCATCATAATGCCAGCAGCCTGTTGAGCCTCCACAGCGGCCCGCAACATGTTAACCGAACAACCTTCCGCAGGCGGACAAGTCCAAGAGTTGGTGGTAATATCGGGCGCCAAGTTTGGATCGCCTTGGGCTGGCGTGCCGCCCACTGGATAAGGCGCGAGAAAAAATTCCATGCACTCGATATACCTGGCCGGTGTGCCGTTACCCTGATCCATGTTACGGCAACCAATCCATTTCGCGCCTGGCGCCATTCCGATTTGGTTGCCCAGACCGTCATCGCCTACTGCAGTGCCTATGGTATGGGTTCCATGCCCGTTGTCATCGCAAGGCACGGGCGCGTTGTTGCCGCATGGGTTGCCAGCGCCATTGTGAACAGAGTCGTGCCAGTTGTAATTGTGGTTGGCTGTTGTCCCGTTCCAACCGCGATAGTGACTCTTAAGCGCGTTATGCGTCCAGCG
>JBARMF010000153.1:0-2148 GCA_049802315.1 Candidatus Udaeobacter sp. | reverse complement strand
AAGGCGATTATGTTCTCGGCACGCATGAAGAGGAGTTAGCCCGACTGGGCCTTCAACATCGCGTCTGGCGACCGGTTGTGTTGGATTGCTGGCAACGGGCGGGCATCACGGTTGGCAAACGCGTGCTCGATGTCGGGGCCGGTCCCGGCTACGCATCCATCGATCTGGCGGAGATCGTCGGACCGACCGGTGAAGTGGTAGCACTGGAGCGCTCACAAAATTTCGTTCGCGCACTGGAAACAACCTGCCGCGCCCGTTCACTCGCGAACGTGAAGATTCAAGAAGTGGATTTGATGAAAGGTGATTTGCCGACGGCTGACTATGATTTCGCGTGGTGCCGCTGGGTAGTGTCCTTTGTCAATGACCAGTCTCTGCTGATTAAAAAACTTGGCCGCGTTATGCCAACAGGCAGCGTCGCTGTTTTTCACGAGTATGGACATTATGAGACGTGGCGATTCCTTCCGCCACTGTCGATGCATGAACGTTTCCGCGAGCACGTGATCGCTACATGGCGCGAGTCCGGCGGCGAACCAGACGCTGCCGTCCAATTACCTGGGCTGCTTGGGGAGAATGGTTTTGTGATTCGCTCCGCAAGGCCGCATATCTTTTGCCTCCGCCCGAGTGACTACATGTGGCAATGGCCTGCCACATTCATCGAGACTTATCTCGAGCGTCTCATCGAAATGGGGCGAATCGATCACAAGTTTGCCGACGAAGTCCGCACTGCTCTCGCGAGCGCCGAAAAAAATCCGAATACGCGGATGCTCACACCGCTGGTGCTGGAAATCATCGCGGAAAAATTGTAACGGTTCCGCTATGACGCTCCGACGAGACCCAGTCGCTCTGCATCAGCTTTCAGCGCGTCGATGACTTGCGCGATGACGTCGTCGAGCGGCATTTCCAAGTGTTCTGCACCGCGGATGATGTCGTCGCGGTTCACGGCGCGGGCGAATGCCTTGTCTTTCATTTTCTTTTTCACCGCGCGAACGTCGACGTCGTGAATGCTTTTTGTCGGGCGCACCAGCGCAACCGCCACGACGAAACCGCTTAGCTCATCCACTGCATGGAGAGTTTTCTCGAGCGGCGTTTCCGGCGAAACGCCTGAGTAATCGGCGTGCGAAAGAATCGCGCGACACACTTCTTCGCTCCAACCATTTTCGCGTAGCCAGGCGACGCCTACGAACGGGTGACCGGCTGTAGCCGGGGTCGCTGACCCCGGCTCTTCCAAAACTGGCTGCTCTGTGCCACCGGGATCACCGACCCCGGCTACAGCAATCGGATGCCGCTCATAATCCATGTCGTGCAACAATCCGACGGCTTCCCAGAGATCGGCGTCTTCGCCGCGTAACTGCGCGAAATGTTTCATCGAATCAGCAACTGCATAGCAGTGTTTCCGCAGGCTTTCGGATTGCACCCAGTCGTGCAAGATGGCTTGCGCGCGAGCGACTAGCGTTTCACTCATCTCAATCAGTGGATCGAGACCTTATCGCCCGTTTTGATTTTTGTAGCAAGCCGGACCACGTCCCAGTTCGCCAGGCGAATACAGCCGTGGCTGACAGCGCGTCCAATCGAACCAGGATCGTTCGTCCCGTGAAGGCCGATACCTTTCTTGTTAAGCGCAATCCACATCACGCCCACAGGATTCCGCGGCCCGGGTGGGAGCATGTGGAAATTACCACTCCGTTCGCCGTGCTCGAGCATCTCCTTGTCGTAACGAAACGTGGGCAACTTTGAGATGCCGCGCACTTTCCACTCACCGACTGGTGAGGTGTTGTGTGCGGAGCCAATCGTGACAGGATACGCGGCGATTAGTTTGTCGGTGTCGAAAACTCCAAGCATGTTTGTTTTCGTATCCACTTTTATGGAGACATTTCTTGGTGCTCCAGCTTCGCCAGGAGTTGGCGATTGGGTTTCAGGTTGATCTTCAACTTCGTTCGCCGCTTGAGAGGCAGTTTCGCTACCCGGTTTAATGTCTTTCACTGAGGCGAGTTCGAATGGCTCGACATTCGGCACCTTCAGCTGGTCGCCCGCCTTAAGTCCTTTCAATTTGCCAGGATTAAGTTGTTCAAGGAAATGAATGTCGCTGTGAAATTTTTCCGCGATTGCATCGGCCACATCACGGTACGGCAGAAATTTCAATTTTGCCTG
>JBARMF010000152.1:0-2031 GCA_049802315.1 Candidatus Udaeobacter sp. | reverse complement strand
GCGCAGCATTCATCGAAAGCCTGGGGCAGCGCCACAGGATTCATGAACCCGATTATACGAGCGCTGAAAGCGCGGCTCACTACAGTGTTGAATCGCGCCTTCAGCCCCGAAAGCTTTCGGGGTTGCGCCGGGCTGATCTGAATAGAGCGCCGTTGGCGCTAAAAAGATGCCGACGCATTCTCATTTCTTTCTCTTTTGTTCTCGCGCTTGGCTTGACTGTTGCAGCCTTTGCGGAAGACGAAGAAGAAGAACCATCGAATACAAAACCCGATGCCGGCGGGATTGTAATCGAGCCGTCGAGCGGGAAGATCGCCGAAAGCGACACGATCACAATCACGTTTCCCGTCTCGATGGTCGCCAGCGATCTCATTGATGTCGGTGATCAGCCGAGCCCTTTTGTTAGTGAGCCGAAGCTCGAGGGCACGTTTCTCTGGAAAAGTCAGACTGAAGGCGTTTTCACGGTGAGCGGCGTCGTGGCCGACGCACGACATCGGTTGACGCTGGCTCCAGGGCTGAAGGATGCGACGGGCAAACGGTTTGTGGTGAAAGATTGGAGCGCGGAATTCAAAACTCCGCAGTTTGCGATCACGACGGAATTCAACGAGCGCAAACAATTGGCGGCACGCCCGCAAATCTATCTCGACTCATCTTACGCGGTTCGTCTCGATGAAGCGGCGCAGCACATTTACTTCCAAGACCGCGAGGCGCACGAGCGTTTTCCAGTCGAAGTAATTCAGACTGGCGAAGACAAAACCGAGAATTCGCTGGAAGCGACGGGGTTTCGAGTTACGCCCCGTGCTCCGCTTCCAGTGGGACACACATTCGATCTGATTGTAAATGGCTTACTCGACGCAAAAAGCCGGCGGCCGCTTCCATATTTGCAAGTGATGCCCGCCGGTAAAACCGAACCGCTCAAGGTGGAATGGCTCGGCGCGTTCAATCATCCGCTGGACGATCCCACCATTCGCATCAAGTTCGACGACACGATCGATCCTGAGGAACTCACGCCGGAGCGGATCCGAGTCGAGCCCGCGGTGGAGGAAATGAAGCTCCTTGCGAGTGGCGATCAGATTCAAATCACAGGCGATTTTGATCCGAAGCAGCACTACAAAGTCAGTATTTCGCCGGAACTAAAAGGCGACCGCGGCTACGGAGTCCTGTCTGAATCGCGTTGGGGCGCAACGTTTCGACCGAAGGAATCGTGCCTGATCTTCCCATCCAGGCAGGTGTTTGCGCGTGCGCGCCAGGAACTGCGCTTTGCCTTCTTCCAAGTCAATACCCCGCAGGTCACATGGAAACTGGCGCGCATTCCCGCCGAGAAATTATCCGCTGTGACCGCGCGCGTAAGAGAATTTGAAAAGGACGCCCGGGATCCAATCACTGGCGACGTGGTAATCGATCCGCGCACAGGATTCTCGAAAGAATTTCAGACTGAATTGCTCGTCGAGGCTTTTCAACTGCCGGTGGCGAGCAGCGGCGCCTTCGAAGCCACGAGCAACGATACCGAAACACGACGCGATGTTCGTTGTACACCTGCCGAGGCCCCGCCAAAGACCGGCGTTCCACCAGCAAATGAAACGTTTGCCGGTCCGTATCTCTTCGAAGCGAGCGCAACGCTGCCTGACGGTCGGCTCGTTGGGAATCGATCGATCATTTGCGTTAACGATTATCTGCTCACGCAGAAACGAACCCCGACGAAGGTGATCATGCGTCTCGCGAAAATGTCCGACGCGAGCTCCGTGGCCGGAGTGACAATTCGCGCTCTCACGGACGAGAACATCGAACTTGCGCGCGCAATCACAGACAAGGAAGGCATCGCGGAATTTCCGAAGGATAACGTTTTCCCGAAAACCAGTGACTCTAAGGCGAAGAACACGCATCTCTTCATCGCCGACACTGCGACCGGCCCAGCGCTGCAATTTGCTGAAGCCACAGCATATCCGTCGGGAACTGATTCCGCTTCTTCACCGAACAGACCGCACGCCGAGATTATCACGGATCGCAATCTTTATCGTCCTGGCCATACCGTGA
>JBARMF010000151.1:0-5598 GCA_049802315.1 Candidatus Udaeobacter sp. | reverse complement strand
GCTCGCACGGGAGTGCGAGCCCTACCAGTCGCCGATTCGCCGATTCGCCGAGTCATTCTTTGTGCCAGCGAGGCGGGCGTTTTTCGATGAAGGCTTGCACGCCTTCAAGCGCCGCGTCGTCCATCATATTGCACGCCATGATTTGACTCGCCGCGTCGTACGCGTCCGCGACACTCAGTTCAGCCTGCCGATAGAAAAATTCTTTTCCCATTGCAACTGCGACCCGTGGTTTGCTGATGATCGCCACGACCAGCTTCTCGAGGTCGGCGTCGTCTTGTTCGGGTTCTGCGACACGGTTGACCAGGCCGCGCGCCTTTGCCTCCTGCGCACTGATGAATTCTCCGGTGACCAGCATTTCGAACGCCTGTTTGCGCAAAATATTTCGCGAAAGTGCCACGCCGGGTGTGGAACAGAAAAGGCCGACGTTTACGCCGCTTACCGCGAAGCGGGCGGCGCTCGACGCGACTGCGAGATCACACATCGCGACCAACTGACAACCCGCAGCCGTTGCGATTCCCTGCACGCGCGCGACTACCGGCACCCGCAATCGCTGGATAGCGAGCATCATTTCGGAGCATCGAGCGAAAAGCCGCTCGTAATATTCCAGCGATGGATCGGCTCGCATTTCTTTGAGGTCGTGGCCCGCGCAAAAAGCCTTGCCCTCCGCCGCAATGACAACTACACGGACGGATTCGTCGGACGCGATCGCGTCGAGCTCGCGCTGCAACTGGGCCAGCATCGCTTCAGATAAAGCGTTGAACGCCTCCGGACGGTTCAGCATCAACGTGACCACGCCGCGCGCATCCTGAGTTCGCAAGATGAGGGACTCTTCCTCTTCGGACGTTTTCGGTCGCGATGCCGATTCAATGGTTGCTGGAGAAGCTTTCACAGCTCTGTGACCGTTAAACCGCTACTGCTGAAACTCCAAACCTGAAATTCGAAAAATTTAGTTTCCGTTTCGTACGGTCGGCAACATCATCGTTCGAAAGATTGCGTCATGATAAAACTCGAAGCGTTAGTTCATTCAGGGAAGCGCACGCTTACGGCGTGCTGGTTTCGGCATTCTGCCGAAACAATCTTTAAAAAGTTCGCGAACGCAGAATGCGTTCGCTCCCCAGAATGAAAATCGTCGCTATTGCTAATCAAAAAGGCGGGGTGGGGAAAACTACCACGGCGGTTAATCTCGGCGCCGCTTTGGCGGAATTGGGCAAGCGGATTTTAATTGTCGATCTCGATCCACAAGCAAACGCCACCAGCTCGTTTGGTTTGCAGGGAGTGGACGACATCAGTCTTTACGAGCCGCTGCTTGGTGAGGCTTCAATTACTGAAAAGATTTTGCCAACCCGACGCGAAGGCCTGTTCATCGTGCCCGCAGATCTCGATATGGCCGGCGCTGAGGTGGAGATCGCGCGGATGCCAAATCATCTCACGCGCCTTGCTGAAACGCTGAAACCGTTGCACACCGATAAGACATTCGATTTCGTTTTTCTGGATTGTCCTCCGTCGCTTGGAATTTTGATGAGTAACGCGCTCGCCGCTGCAGACGAGCTACTGACTCCGATCCAATGCGAATATTTCGCGCTTGAAGGGCTGGTTAAAATTGTGCGGCTAATCGAGCAAGTACTGGATTCAGGCGCGAACGATCGCCTCGAGCTGGGTGGGATTGTTATGACGATGTTCGACGCGCGGACCAAGCTGGGCCAACAAGTAGTTGCCGACGTGCGAAAACACTTCGGTGAACGCGTTTACGAGACTGTGATCCCGAGGAGCGTTCGGTTGAGCGAGGCGCCGAGCTTTGGGAAATCGATTCTCGAATACGCTTCGAGTGGACCTGCCGCGCAGGCCTATCGGGCACTGGCGCGCGAGTTCATGAAGCGTCACAGTTCGCCAGCCATTGTTCGCGAGTTATCGCGTACACCAGCGTCGGAAAACCGCGAAACGTAATTTCATTTTCCACTTTCATTCCATTTTTCTCCGCCACGCGCCGTGACGGGATGTTTTCTGGATGAATCAGCGAAATCACGCGTGGCAGTTTTAGATCCGCAAAAGCGTGATCGCGCACAGCACGCGCGGCTTCAGTGATTAGACCTCTGTTCCAGTAATCGGGATGCAATCGATACCCGATCTCAACTTCTCCCGGCACTTCGGGATGATGGTGAAAACCGCAGTAACCAATGACAGCCTGCTCGCCACGCAAAACGACCACGAACTGCGACGGCATACCGGCGAGATCCCAGCCCATCACCTTCTCGATGAAATCAACCGTCTTCTTTCGTTCGGTGAAAACGCCTAACGAGAAGCGCATAAAATCGGGATTCGCGAATAACTGCGCCATCGCATCGACGTCCTCTTGGTGGAAGGCACGCAAGATGAGCCGTTCGGTTTGCAATTGCATGGTAGGGACGCCGCGCTGCGGCGTCCGGACAGCGCAGCGCGCTGTCCCTACCTTATCAGTCTCTGCAGTGATGGCTCTCTCCGACATACGAGCGTGGTGCGAGTTGCGATTCATAATCGGGAGATGGGAACGAATGACAAGGAATACGCGCGACCAGCGCAGCCGCCGGACACATCAAGTCTGGCCACGATGCGGGCAGCAGCAGCGCGTTGCACTGCGTGTCATTTGTACAAACGAGCGACCCAAACTGTTTTTGGCGAAGGACCGAAGCGCGCAGCGATGATGCTGATTGGCGAACAGCCGGGCGATTACGAAGATGTGGCGGGCAAACCATTCGTTGGTCCGGCTGGGAAAATTATGGATCGCGCACTCGCAGATGCTGGAATCGATCGATCGCAGGTTTACGTGAGCAACGCGGTGAAACATTTTAAGTGGGAACCTCGTGGCAAACGCCGCATTCATCAGAAGCCCAACTCGCGCGAAATCGCAGCGTGCCGTCCCTGGCTGGAAGCGGAACTGCGGATCGTTAAGCCCAACCTCGTCGTTGCAATGGGTGCGACAGCAGCACAAGCCATTTTTGGCTCGGGATTCCGCGTGACGCGCGAGCGCGGAAAAGTGTTGTCGTCGAAGCTCGCGCCAAGGGTGCTCGCGACCGTTCATCCATCATCGCTTCTGCGCCAACCCGACGAAGAATCGCGAGAACGCGAATACAAGCATTTCGTTGCCGATCTTCGGGCGGCTTTACGCGCGGCTAGTGAACAATAACGCCTCTCTCATGTCGAGCGAAGTCGAGACATCTCGCGACGTTACCTGAGGGCTTTGCCACGGGATTCCTCGACTCCGCTCGGAATGACGATTTATTAGATCCCCGCCGTATCCCGAGTCTTGTATTCTGCAACGAATGCTTTTCGAAACTGATCGAACGTCCCGTTTTCAATCTGAGTGCGGGCTTGATTCATCAAATTCAAATAGAAATGCAAATTGTGCAGCGTGACCAGACGAAGCCCGAGAATTTCCTCAGCCTTGATGAGGTGACGAATGTAGCCGCGCGTGAATTCGCGGCAGGCAGGACACGCGCAGTTTTCTTCGATGGGTCTTTTGTCCCGCGCGAACTCGGCATTCTTTAGGTTGACGGTGCCGGTCGCTGTGAACGCCGTGCCATTTCGGGCGAGGCGCGTCGGCAACACGCAATCGAACATGTCCATCCCGCGGGCCACCAGTTCCAGCATTTGCGGCGGCGTGCCGAGTCCCATTGCGTAACGCGGTTTATCCGCGGGCAAAAATGGTTCCGCCGATTCAACCGCGCTCATCATTTCCTCTTCTGGCTCGCCCACGCTCACCCCGCCAACGGCGTAGCCGTCGAAATTAAGATCGACAATCTGTTGCGCGCTTTGCTTCCGCAGATCCTCGAACGTGCCGCCTTGGATTATTCCGAAGAGGAGCGGATGCGCGCTGCCGTCATTCCGAGCTGAGCGTAGCGAAGTTGAGGAATCCCGTAGCGAAACGATTGAACCGGTTCCGCGGGATCCTTCGACTTCGCTCAGGATGACTGAATGTGCAGCCTTGCACCTTTTTGCCCACTGCACCGTTAGTTCAGCGCTTTTCGCCGCGTAATCGTACTCGCATGGATACGGAACGCATTCATCGAGCACCATCGCGATGTCGCTGCCGAGTGCCGCTTGAATTTCCATGGCGATCTCCGGCGAAATGAATGCCCGCGCGCCGTCGACATGATTTTGAAATTCCACTCCGTCCTCGGTGATTTTGCGCAACTTCACGAGCGAGAAAATCTGATACCCGCCGCTGTCTGTGAGAATAGGTCCATCCCAACTCATGAAATTGTGCAGGCCGCCAAAATGCTTGATGACGTCGAGTCCCGGCCTAACGAACAGGTGGTAGGTATTTCCCAGAACAATCTGCGCATTCAGCTCGCGGAGTTCGCGTGGACTGACGCCTTTCACGCTGCCTTGTGTTCCCACAGGCATAAACGAAGGCGTATCGATCATGCCATGCGCAGTTTTTAATCGTCCGCGCCGGGCTTTTGAATGTTGATCGCTCGCGAGAAATTCAAAGTCATTCTGCATGTGAATTAGAGGTTCATCGACTTCGCTCGGAATGACAATTGAAGGACAAAATAATTTTTGCAGATCGTGATCTTGCCTCTATATTCGGCGCTTACCGCATCAGGAGCGTGAGAGTTTGTTGCGCGGCCTGAGGCGGGTTTTTTGTCGCCCTGAGTAACGACCTTTGGCGGCGCTTTACGTTTAGAATTTAGAAAATGCCCACGATCAATCAGCTGATTCGCAAAGGACGCCAGAAGGTGTCGGTGAAATCGAAGTCACCGGCGCTGGCGGGTTGTCCGCAGCGGCGGGGTGTGTGCGTGCAGGTGATGACGCGTACACCGAAGAAGCCGAACTCCGCGCTACGCAAAGTGGCGAAAGTGCGGTTGACGAATGGCCAGGAAGTGATTGCCTACATTCCGGGCGAGGGGCACAATTTGCAGGAGCATTCTATCGTGCTCGTGCGCGGCGGACGAGTGAAGGATTTGCCTGGCGTGCGTTATCACATTGTGCGCGGAACGCTTGACGCGCTTGGTGTGGATGGGCGGCGGCGCGGTCGCTCCAAGTACGGAGCGAAGCGGCCGAAGGGCGGGGCGGCTGGTGGAGGCGGCGCGGCGAAAGCAGCGCCGGCAGCGGCCAAGTAAGAACAATCAAAGTTTGAAACAAACGATCGACAATGTCGCGGCGGAGAAGAGTTCACAAAAAAGAGGAGCACGTCGATTCCCGATATGGGAGTCAGGCGGTAGCCCGTCTCATCACGACAGTAATGGAGCGGGGAAAGAAATCGCTCGCCGAACGCATCGTGTACACCGCGATCGATAAGTCGCGCGAAGGCTCTGATTCAGTCGATCCGCTGGAGATCGTAAACAAAGCAATCGAAAACGTTCGTCCGCGGCTGGAGGTGCGTTCCCGTCGAGTTGGCGGCGCGACGTATCAGGTGCCGATGGAAGTGACGCCTGCGCGGCAAATCTCACTAGCCACGCGCTGGATCGTGAAATTTGCCGACGGGCGCAAGGGCCTGAAACTGGCGGACGCGCTGGCGCAAGAACTCAAAGACGCCGCTGGGGGCCAGGGGAATGCAATCAAAAAACGCGACGACACACATAAAATGGCGCAGGCGAACCGCGCGTTTGCGCATTTCAG
>JBARMF010000150.1:0-2010 GCA_049802315.1 Candidatus Udaeobacter sp. | reverse complement strand
GTTCATAAACCGCCCTCACTTGATCGAGTGCGATGCCGAACTTGTTCTCGTGGGAACCCGTCGAGATGTACTGATGCGTGTGCGGGTCGACATCAGGGTTGACGCGCAACGCGATTGGCGCGCGCATCTTCTTCGCGCGGGAGATGCGCTCGATCGTCTCCAGTTCAGCTTCACTCTCGACATTGAAGCTGTGGACGCCTCGCTTGAGCGCGTACTCGATTTCGTCCGATGATTTGCCTACTCCCGCGAATGTGCACTTCGTCGGATCGCCGCCAGCCGCAAGCACACGAAACAACTCGCCGCCGGAAACGATGTCGAAGCCGGCGCCCGCACGAACGAGCAAGTTCAGAATCGCGCGATTCGAGTTTGCCTTTACCGCATAACAAACAAGGTGATCCAGCGGCGCGAGCGCGGCGTCGAGTCGCGCATAATGATCGAGAATTGTCCCTGCGCTATAGACGTAAGTCGGCGTACCGAGTTCCGTGGCTATGCGCGTTAAGTCGACATCTTCGCAATAGAGATGACCATCGCGATAATGAAAAAGATGCACGCGCGAATGTAGCGACAACGAGTGGGAATTTCCAAATCGCAACGTCACGCGTTTTGGGTAGCGCACGCGTCTCGCGTGTTGGTTTCGGCGTCTCGTCGAAACAGGCTTTTGATGAGTAACGCCGCGTTTGTGGTATCGAGTTTGAAAAGAGTTCGCGATCGCGAGGACGCGCTCGCCAGCACGCGGGACGCCCGCACACAGGCGGGCAGGCTGTGCGCTACCCCAGCAATCGCAGTGTAACATTGAGAACCGCGATTAGAACGACCCCCAGCGCAAAGCTCGTCAAAACGAGCTTCTTTCCGTGCTTCAACATTTCTCCGACCACCGCATGTGTCGCCAAATAGATAAATCCGCCGCCGACGTGCGCCATAATCAAGCCCATCCACAAGATGGAAATGTTCGCCAGGAAGAAATAACCGATGACGCCACCGAGGAGCGTTGTGGCTTCGACTGCTGCGACCCATCCAATCGCTGCCGTGCGTTGCAGTCCTGCGCCGATCAAAAGACTGCCGAGCGCGAGGCCTTCGGGAATCTTGTGGATGCACAAAGCAGAGAACAACGACCACCTGATCGCACCAGTCGCAGAAGCTTCGCCTTGGATTCCCAAAGCCAGACCGTCAGTGGTACTGTGAATTGCCAGGGCGACGATCAGCGCGTTAGCGATTTCGCTGAAATGTCGCGTGGCATCAGCGTCGAAATGACTGGCCGCACAGGCAGGACAAACATGATGAACATGTTTGCTGATGAAAAAGAAAAGCGCGTAGCCGGTTATTAGCGCCAGCAACGCCGCCCACCATGGACACGCGCCAAAACTCTCGGGCAAAATCGCAAAGATTGTTACACCCAGAAGCGTTCCGGCCGCGAAACTGATGAGCGCGCAAAGCGCCTTATGCTCGAAGCGCAGTGACGCGCTAACCAATCCGCCTACGACAGCGAAAATGTAGGCGGCGATGACCTGCCAGAGCGTGTTGGGCATTTAGGAGTCTGTTGAAGTACTCAGCCATACCGCGCGGGAGCGCTTTGGGCTGAGTGGCAAGGCGCGAGCAACGAGCATGTCCAAAGCGACCTGTGAGGAGTGAGCAACGCTGCCAGACAGCCCAAAACGCTCCCGCCCTCCGGGTTGCGCCGCTTTTTCGCCTCTCCGGTGTTGCTCGTCGGTTACAGACCGCTTCGGGTATCCCCGAAAGCTTTCGGGGCTAGGAGAGACGAAAAATCGACAGCAACGCGGCATGGCTGATTACTTCAAAAGACTCCTAGGCGCTCGCGGCCGATGCGTGGTCTTCGGGGCAATGATGTGTCTCGATTGTCACATGCACCAGTTCGTGATGTCCGCGCAGCAGCGCTCGATACGAATCGCAGCTCTTCGGCTCGTGCGCCACGATCGAAACCATCGCGGCAAATTTTCCGATGCCCACCTGCCAGACGTGCAAATCTGTTACGGTCGAATCGCCATCGCTCTC
>JBARMF010000149.1:0-12555 GCA_049802315.1 Candidatus Udaeobacter sp. | reverse complement strand
GTGGCGCCTGTGCCATCTCGGTACTGACGGACGAACAATACTTTGGCGGTTCGATTCTTGATCTCGTCGCCATTCGCGAGAGCACGGCCCTTCCGCTGTTACGCAAAGATTTTATCATCGACGAAATACAAATCTACGAAGCGGGTGCCTTCGGTGCGGATGCTGTGTTGTTGATCGCAGCAGCTCTTGACGACGGTGTGTTAACAAAACTGCGCGCAACCGCGGAGGACGAACTCGGTCTGGATGCCGTGATCGAAGTGCACACGTCAGAAGAATTGCGTCGCGCGATGGGAGCAGGCGCGAGAATCATCGGCGTCAACAATCGCGATCTCCACACATTTCGAACCTCGTTGGATACGAGCGAGCGTTTGATCGCCGAAGCTCCCCGAGATCGAATCGTGATTTCGGAGAGTGGATTACAAACCCCGAAGTCTCTGCGACATCTTCAGGCGCTTGGCTTCCGCGGTTTTCTCATCGGCGAAGCGCTAATGCGCGCGCCCGATCCCGAAACAGCGTTGCGCGAGTTGGTCGCAGCCGAGCTGGACACTGGAATGACAGTCGAAACCAATGCGAACAGCGAATGAGAAGAAGATTGTAGGGCGTTTGACTCGTTCGCTCCCGCTCTCTCGCCCGCCTGGGCCGCCCGTCTATGTCGCTCGCGTACCCGCGGCTCCATTCTGTGAATCCCGAAAACATTCGGGACTGACACAGACGCGCTATAACGTCGAACCCACACTGATCAAAGGTAGGGGCGGCACTCCCGTGCCGCCCGCGCAAGCGACATCCAAAATCCAGGAACGGCGGTCACGGAGCGACGCGCCCTACCAAACGCCCGCGCGTTTGTGATTTTCATGAAATGAACCCGATACAGATCAAAATCTGCGGCGTAACAAATGCGACTGACGCAAAAGCGTGCGTCGAACTCGGCGCAGACATGATTGGGTTCAACTTTTATCCGGTGAGCCCGCGCTACGTCGAGCCGGCTATCGCCCGCCGAATTGTGGAGGCGCTCCGAGCACGAACCTGCGCCGTCGGCGTTTTCGTCGATGCGAATCCAGCAGAAATTCGCAAGCTCGCCAAAACTGCCGGGGTTCGATGCGTTCAATTGCATGGACATGCAACGCCTGAATCGTGCAGCGAACTGGCTCGAGAATTTCGCGTGATTCGCGCGCTCTCAACCGATACGCAATTCGAGCCGGAACACACAGCAGCGTTCCCAGGATGCGATGTACTCATCGATGCCTACCACCCCGAGCTGCGCGGCGGCACGGGTCAGACCTGCAATTGGTCCTCTGCACGGGCGGCAATGCGTTACACGCGATTCCTGATTCTCTCCGGCGGTTTGAACGCGAAGAATGTTTCCAGCGCGGTCAAAGCCGTCACGCCACACGCTGTGGACGTTTGCAGCGGTGTTGAGAGCGCACCGGGTTTGAAAAACCATCGTAAGCTCGAACAATTCATCAGCGCTGTGCGAGCAGCGGAACGTTCGGTATGCGCGACATCGACTCACAAGGCCTCCGCTCAATGTCATCCTGAGCAAAGCGAAGGATCTCGGATCATGCCCCAATGAAGTTCATTGCAAGAAGCCAGAGATGTTTCGCTTCGCTCAATTCGCCACAGGACGAATCCGCCGTGGCGGACATGACACAGAATTTATGATCACATCGAGCGAACCGGACGAGCGGGGACACTGGGGCAAGTTCGGTGGCCGCTACGTTCCGGAAACACTCGTCGCGCCGCTGGAGGAGTTGACTAACGAGTTCATGCGCGCGCGACACGACAATAGTTTCTGGCGCGAGCTCAGTTTGCTACTGCGCGATTACGCCGGTCGACCGACTCCGCTTTTCCACGCGCAGCGGCTGACTGCGCACGCGGGCGGAGCGCAAATTTATCTCAAGCGCGAAGACCTTTTGCACACCGGTGCGCACAAGATCAATAACGCCCTGGGCCAGGCGTTGGTGGCGCGGCGCATGGGCAAAGCTCGCGTCATCGCCGAGACCGGCGCAGGCCAGCACGGCGTCGCGACGGCAACGGTGTGCGCACTCTTTGGATTACGATGCGTCATATACATGGGCGCCGAAGATGTACGGCGACAAGCCCTGAACGTTTTCCGCATGCGATTGCTCGGTGCCGATGTGATCACAGTAAATGCCGGCACACGCACGCTGAAGGACGCGATCAACGAAGCGTTACGCGATTGGGTGACGAACGTCCACGACACTTACTACCTGCTGGGTAGCGCGCTTGGTCCGCATCCGTATCCGCTGATGGTTCGCGATTTTCAGAGCGTGATCGGACGCGAAGCGCGCGAACAAATTTTGTCAGCAACAGGGAAGTTGCCACGTGCGTTGATTGCATGCGTCGGTGGCGGGTCGAATGCGATCGGATTGTTTCATCCATTCATCGGAGATGAAGACGTACGATTGATCGGTGTCGAAGCCGGAGGTTGCGGCAATTCGTTAGGCAAACACGCCGCGAGGTTTCACAGCGGGAAAAAAAGCGGCGGTGGGCGCGTGGGCGTTCTTCAGGGCACGATGTCTTATGTGCTTCAGGACACGAACGGTCAGATCGCGACGACGCATTCCATCTCCGCTGGCTTGGACTACTCGGCAATCGGGCCCGAGCACGCGTTCCTTCACGACAGCGGGCGAGCCGAATATGCGCAGGCGAGCGATGCAGAAGCCCTCGAAGGGCTTCGACTTTGCGCAAAACTGGAAGGCATCATTCCTGCCTTGGAAACGGCACATGCCATTTTGCCCGCGATTCGCCTCGCGCAAGAGCTGCCGCCAGACGATGCGATCATCGTGAATTTATCCGGGCGCGGCGACAAAGACGTTCAGCTCGTGGCAGAGTTGCAAGGCCAATGAGCCGAATCCGAGAAAAATTCCGCGAACTGAAGCGCTCGGGACGCGGTGGATTTATCCCATTCATCACCGCAGGCGATCCTGATCTTGCAACTACTGAGCGCTTGTTAATTGAACTCGCGAATGCAGGAGCAGATATCATCGAGTTGGGCGTGCCGTTCAGCGATCCGGTCGCGGACGGCGAAGTGATTCAGCGCGCGTCCGAACGGGCGCTGCGAAACGGCGTGACCGTGCACGACGCGCTCACCTGCGCGAGAAACGTCAGGCAACACATCGATGTACCCATTGTCCTCTTCAGCTATTTCAATCCGCTCCTGCAATTCGGCCTGGAACCATTCGCCGCGGCAGCTAGAGAGGCCGGGATCGACGCTGTGCTCGTGACAGATTTGATTCCTGAGGAAGCAGAGTCGTGGACTCAGAACCTGCTTCAACATCGACTCGATCCGATCTTTCTGGTTGCGCCAACCACTTCGGACAAACGTCTTGCGGGCATAGCGCAGCAAGCGCACGGATTCATCTACGCAGTTTCGCGCGCTGGCGTGACAGGCGCGCGCGATCAAATGACACGCGATGCTCATGCTTTAGTCAACCGCGTGCGCGCCGTCAGCGATTTACCGGTCGCAGTCGGATTCGGAATTTCGACCGCGGAGCAGGTGCGGCAAGTGTGGCGCTTTGCAGACGCGGCCATCGTCGGCAGCGCCATCGTGCGCGAAGTCGAAAACCTCCGCGATTCCCCAGAGTTGATGAAGCGGATCGGCGAATTCACGCGATCGCTGATCGCACCCACCGGCTAGCGAACATTTATTCTTGAGAAGCGATTGCGCGGCACCTTTATGTCTCGTGTGATCTCTGCGGCTCGATGCGTTTGAAACCGGGGAATTGATCGAAGTCGCGATCGAACGACACGACGGCAATGGATTCCGCGCTGGCAACCGCAGCGTGGTACGCGTCCACAAAGTTTACATGGGTTTGCGCGAAATTTTGCAACGTGCTTAGCAAAATTCTCTTGTCCTGGACTTCAATCCCCGTCGATTGAATCAGGCCTTTTAGGGCAGCGGCAATCTCGGCCCGATCGAGCGAATAAAATGATTCCAGCAACCACGCGGTTTCGGCGAGGGCGAGATCAGTAAGAACCAGAGTGACTTCGCCTTTTGCGGCGGCGACAAATAAGTTGCGGCTGCGAGGCGAATGGGTGGGATGATCGCCGGTGAGGAAACGAATGAGAACATTGGTGTCGAGCAAAAGCCTCGCCATCAGACGCCCTTTTTCTTCCAGCGCCGAGTGATGTCGCGTTCGACCGCAGCGCGCATTTGCGCCTTGCTCGGCGGCGGCCCCTTGCGTCGAATATGGGATTTGAAAATCGCATACAGCTCGTGCAGGGAAGGCGCTGGCTTGATCGCCACCTTGCCATCCTCGACCTCGTAAAGGATGCGATCGTTTTCTTTTAATCCAAGCAGCTTGCGAATCTCCCTGGGGACAGTCGTCTGTCCTTTGCTGGTGAGTGTGGAATAAGGCATATCGTTTTCCTTACCTAAATATAATTCCTTACTTAGGCGTGACGGTCAAGGCGAAACCAGTGCCTCCATGCAGATCACCATCGGCACCGACGTTAGATGAAAAGCGGGTCGGCAGCGCGATCGTTCGCCAAATCGAAACGCTTGGCGATTCCCCAGACCTGGTGAAACGCATTGGTGAATTCACGCGTTCGCTCGTCGCACCCGCCCACTAGCGGACAGCTGTTTTGAAAAGCGCGAAAGAAGCGGGAAACCGAGGCGAAACGAGAAGACTTCGTTCAACGCTTTCGCGTATCTTGACGCGAAACAGCTTGCTTAGCGGCGTACACAGTGTATTCAGGCGGCGGATTACGTCATTCGACGTTTCATCGCATCTTTAGCCGGGCTGCAACGCTTGAGTCGCTAAATCTTCGCTGAGACAACGCGTTACGCGATTCTCCAGGTCGACGACCGGAGTCACGAGTCAGTCTGAGCGAATTCTTTTAGAAAAGTCTCGCCCCAGGAGCACTCTCACTCCACCGCCTTGGGTCCAACCAACAAACAAGAAAGTTAATTAAGATGAAGTTCACCAAACACCTCAGAACAGCAATCATAATCGCTGCGGCAGTGAGCGCAGTCAGCGTTTGCTCGGCGCAAAGTTCCGCGAAAGCCGCAACGACTGCCACATCGGCCACCCAAAGCACTGCGCCTTACACGGAAGGTGGAGTCTGGCAGATTACAATGGTCAAAACAAAGCCGGGCATGAGCGATGATTATCTCAAAGCTCTGGCCAAGATATTCAAATCGACCAACGACGAAGCCAAGAAACAAGGCATCATCACGGATTACAAAATCCTGGTCGGTGACGCCTCTACCCAGCAGGACTACGATATTCTGCTCATGATAGAATACCCAAACATGGCTGCGCTCGATGGCCTGCGCGACAAGACCGATGCGATCGGCGCCAAATTGGTCGGCACTGAAGACCAGCAGCGCCAACTCGCAGTCAAACGTCTGGAAATTCGCGAGATCATGGGTGACAAAACCATGCGCGAGGTCACGCTGAAATAGTTCCGCCTAACAGAGAGTGCTGCCCTTCGCGGAAATCCGCGGAGGCGGTACTGCCCTGTCGGAATCCTGGTCTTTCTCTCGAAAGCTGAATCACCAGAAGCCTTACTTCTTCAAATCCGCCGCGATGGCGGCGAACTGTTGAAGGCAACGTCGACGTGTGAGCGATGCATCTCTACGTCGATAACTTCTTGTGTTTGAACAGCGCGAGAACGCCCGATACCGCGAGTGCGACTCCAGCCATCGCAATCCAACCGCGATGTTTGCTTGTCCACCACTGCGGACTCCAGCTTCGTGCTCGGGCGTCGAAAGCGCCGTGCGCGCCGTGATCACTCGGAACGGGTTGCCATAGGTTATCAGGGCGATTTGGATCTTCCCTGCCGTCATATTGTTGGGAATCAAATCCGGTGCGTGCGAGATAACGATCAAGCAAACCGGGCACAAGTTTGTTCGCAATGATCGCTCCCGCTGTCGGCAGGCCGACATAGAATTCGCGCCGCGGATTGTGCGCCGCGAAATAAATTGCTTCCGCAGCGACTTCAGGCTGGAAGATCGGGGGGACCGGCTGGGCTTTGCGCGGCAAGCGGCTTTTGACCCAGCCGAATTGCGGAGTGTTGAGCGCGGGCATTTGCACCATTGTGACCTTTACGTTGCTGTTGTCGTGAAGTAGTTCGCACCGAAGCGAATCACAAAAACCCTGGACCGCGTGCTTGGCTGCGCAATACGCGGCCTGCAACGGAATGCCGCGGTACGCCAGCGCGCTGCCAACCTGCACGATGACGCCGCGATCGCGGGGAAGCATCCGTTTCAACGCAGCGAGCGTGCCGTAAACGTAGCCTAGGTAAGTCACCTCAGTAACGCGTCGGAATTCCTCAGACGTCATTTGTTTGATCGGCGAAAAGACCGACGTCATGGCGTTGTTGATCCAGATATCGATGTGATCGAATTCCGCTTCGACCTGGGCGGCCGCTGATTCGACTTGGTCTGCGTCGGCAACGTCGGTTGGAATGACGAGCGCTTCACTTCCCAGATCTTCCACTTCCCTGCGCGCGGCCTCTAATCCATCAATTCCTCTCGAGAGCAGACCGATTCGCGCGCCGTGACGCGCAAACTCTCTCGCGGTTGCGCGCCCTACGCCGGCTGACGCGCCTGTGATTAGGACAACTTCAGGTGCGCGATTCATAAGGCTGCAGGGAAGCTGTCAGCTTCCCCTACAGAAGAAACTCCGGTGATTACGAGAACTTCAGGTCCGTGACTCACTCGAGCTTTAGTCTTCCTTCATCCTGGCGTACGCGCGGTGCAGAAAGTCCGAGGCGGTTACGCTTACCAAAATCCCAGCGAAAAACCGCGTCACACGCGGAGCGAAAACGAAACCCATCGCAAGGGCCGTGGCGCACCAGGGCGCCATGCAATATGGGCACGAAACCAAATGACCGATACCGCGTTGGAATCCACGGCCGCGTGGCTCTTCTTCCACTTCGCCCGCGCCGGCACTGCGGATGTAGCACACAAACGGCGCGCGCAGAATGCCGGTGATTCTGTCCTTGGCGACAATGCGGCTCAGCTTGTGCGTGGCGATTCCAAGCAGCGCCAGATCAAGCAAACCAAATTTTCTGGGCAGACGGTTGTGTTGAATGGCAACCCCTGTCAGGACGGCCACACTGCTCAGAAAAAAGCCGAGTAACGTCGCGTATTCCGCGAGCAATTGTTCCTCGCACTCCTCTTTTTCCACGGTCTTCGCGCCGTACTCGTCGATTGAAAAGTTCGCTTCGGTTTCGTGAGGCTGTGTTCGTTCCATAGAACTGAATCGAAAGATTCTGCTCGTTTGCGCGTGAAACGCAGGCGACGCACGGGTTCATTTCTTGTGCGATGACACCAGGTATACGGCGGCGCCGAGCAAACCCCAAGAAGCTTGGATAACAAAGCCAAGCGAGGCGCTGACGACTGCGATTGCTGGTGGAACATGCGCCAGATTCCCAAGCAGTTCCTGAAATAGCGTCTCGCGCACACCGACTCCACCAAATGAAATCGGTAATGATGTGACTGTATTTACCAGCGGCATGATCGAGACGATATCGGTTACGCTTAGAGCAGCGGTGCGCGTTCCGTGAAGTGATTCCGCGGCGCAGTAGAAGCTCAGGTAATAGATAAGGTGCGCAACAACTGTGATCGCGAATGCGATGCTCATTACGCCTAAATGCGCGCCATAAAGCTGGAGCGCTTTACCGGACTCCATGATTGCCAAGCGAAACGGCGTTCGTTTCGGAAGCTTGCGCAGCAAACCGAAATGAACAGCGCCCAAAAACAGCAGAACGCAAACACATCCAACACCGAGCAAACCCAGCACAAAATAGACGATACGAAGCGTCGCGCCCGAACGGCTCAACCAACGAAACCGCAAGGCAACGCTCAGTCCCGCCAGAAACAAGACTGACAACATGCCGAGGATGCGATCCATGGCGACTGAGAGTGTGGCGCGCGTTTTCTGGCGCGGCGCGCACTTGAAAACAAAGTAAAGACGCATGGCATCGCCGCCGACGAGGCCGGGCAAAAACATGTTGAAGAACAAACCGATCATGACGATCGCGAAAGTGCGTAGCCAGCGCAGCGTGATTCCCTGAATGCGCAGCAACATTTGCCAGCGCACGGTCGCAAGCACTTCGACAGCGCTATAGGAAAGCCAGCCGAATATTATCCAGGTGCGATCGGCGTGTCGCAGAGCATCCGCGATCTGGGCTCGCTTTTGCGGGTCGTGAAATACATACCAAAGCCCAGCCCCAGTCACCAGCAACTGAAGCAAGACAATGCCGACGCGTTTCATACCAGGATTTCGTCTCGTGTCATGTCCGCCACGGCGGATTCGTCCTGTGGCGAATTGAACGGAGCGAAACATGTCTGACTCTTTCCGAAAGCCTCACGGAAAACTGAGTCAGAGATTGAACTCGTTCATCTCCCGACTCACTCGCAGCTACCCTGTGCGGCTTAGCAGTCCATGTCGCTCGTCCCAGTTGCTCCATTCTTCGCTTCGCTCAGAATGACAATAATGCTTTTGTGAACATGTCGATTGAATACGATGCGATTGTCGTTGGCTCGGGACCGAATGGTCTCGCGGCGGCGATCACACTGGCCCGCGCGGGATGTTCCGTTGTTGTTTACGAAGCGAACGCGACAATCGGCGGCGGCGCGCGCTCAGCAGAATTAACGCTTCCGGGATTTTTGCACGATGTCTGTTCGGCAGTTCACCCACTTGCAGCAGGTTCGCCGTTCTTCAAAACGCTGCCGCTGGAACGCTTCGGACTTGAATGGATCGAGCCCGCAATTCCACTGGCGCATCCACTCGATAACGGCTCCGCTGCATGTCTCTGCAAAGACATCGATGTTACGGCGGAACAATTGCAGGAAGATTCAGGCGCGTATCGGCGCCTGATGAAACCGCTGGCGCGTAACTGGGAAAATCTGTCGATTGAATTCCTGCAGCCAATGTTGCATTGGCCACAGCATCCGGTGACGCTCGCGCACTTTGGAATTCTGGGGCTTTGCCCGGCAACGTTGCTGGCGAAGTTTATCTTCAAAAGCGAACGGGCGCGTGCGCTCTTCGCGGGTATCGCCGCGCATTCGTTTCTGCCACTGGACGCGCCGGTTTCGTCAGCATTTGCCTTGGTGCTTGGGCTTGCGGGACACGCGGTGGGTTGGCCGATTCCGCGCGGCGGCTCACAGCAGATTTCGAACGCGCTTGCCGCTTATCTGCGTGAGCTTGGCGGGACGATCGAAGTGAATCATCGAATCGAGAATCTTCGCGACCTGCCGAAATCGCGCGCGATTCTTCTCGATGTTTCGGTTTGGGAATTTTTGCGAATCGCGGGTCGAGAAATGCCATCGGGCTATCGCCGCAGGCTGGAATCATTTCGACACGCGCCTGGAATTTTCAAAATCGATTATGCGCTGAGTGAGCCGGTCCCCTGGAAAGCGGAAGCCTGTCGTCGCGCAGGCACAATTCATCTCGGTGGCACAATGGACGAAATTGCCGCTGCGGAACGCGAGGTTGTGCGCGGAAAAATTCCCGAACGCCCGTTTGTGCTGGTCGCGCAACAAAGTTTGTTCGATGAAACGCGAGCGCCACGTGGTCAGCACACGCTCTGGGCGTACTGCCATGTTCCGTTCAACTGCGGCACGGATATGTCGGATCAAATCGAATCGCAGATCGAGCGATTCGCGCCCGGGTTTCGCGATTGCATCCTTGCCCGCCACAAAATGGGTGCCGCTGATCTTGGCCGATCAAATCCCAATCTGGCCGGAGGCGACATCAGTGGCGGCGCAACAAATCTGGCGCAGTTGATTGCGCGACCAGTCCTTAGTCCTACACCGTACCGTACGCCATTGCCGGGCGTTTATTTGTGTTCGGCTTCCACTCCGCCGGGCGGCGGTGTCCACGGCATGTGCGGTTATCACGCAGCGCTCGCAGCGTTGCACGAGATTTTCGGGAAACGGTAGCGTTCATCTAATAGCTCTCACTGTCGTGTTGAGGTTTCCCAAGCACGTTGGGCGTGATTTTTGATGCGGGGATGAACATCGCTTGGCGCGCCCGAATGGTAGGGTCGGCGCGCTGCGCCGACCGGACGCCGCAGCGCGGCGTCCCTACCGTTGTTTTACACGCATTGATTTGAGAGACTTACAAACGATGCCATTAGCAGCCAAGCGAAACATCTCTGTCTATTTCCGTTGGTGAATCGGTCCAGATTTGATCCGAGATTGAACTCGTTCATCTCCCGACTCACTCGCCGCTACCCTTTGCGGCTTGGAGTCCATGTCGCTCGTCCCGGTTGCTCCATTCTTCGCTTCGCTCAGAATGACATTATGAGAGGATTTTACAAAATCCCAGGGGGTAGTTTGCTCGGAAGATACGGCCGCCGGACGCTTGAAACCCCATCGATAGATTGATGGGGTGTGAAGGCCGCCGAACGTGATCAGGGGTGAAGACGCGGCGAGCAACATCATTAAACGTCGTCTTCGACGCATCCATACGGTTTAGCGCGGACCTGTTACAATTCGCTGTTGTTATTCTGGAAACCGCCTCACCTGGCTGGCGATGGAGTGGGTAACACAGATTTTTGTGTTCCCGCTTTTGGGCCTGTTTTCTTCGCCACCTTGGACGGTGTGGGCGTCGGAAGCTGCTGCAGAAGCTTTTGCTGCGTATACTTTTGTTCCGCGTACTTTAGCCGCGATTTGGCATCGGCGTCGTTTGGCTTCAGTTGGAGCACCTTGCGAAAATCATCGGACGCTTTCGCGTAATTTCCCATCAACCGATATGTGAGACCACGCTGGCGGTATGCTTCCGCATCTTTTGGCTTCGCTTCGATCACTTTCGTGAGATCGCCAATCGCCTCATTATTTTTGCCAAGGCTCCGGTAGGCGTAGGCTCGGCGCTCATGCGCGCCAATATCATCCGGCGACCTCTCAATCACCTTTGAGTAATCCTCTACCGCCTTGTTCCATTCCTGCTTGGAGAGAAACGCATAAGCGCGATACCGTTGCGCATTTTTATTCTTTGGGTCGAGCTGCATTGCGCGCGTCAGATCCTGGATCGCTGAGTCGAACTTCTTTTGCTCGATTTCAATCTGACCTTTCGCTGCATATGCGTCGGCGTCTTTCGGGTGCAGTTGGATTATCTTGGACAAATCGCCGAGCGCTTGCGCTGGTTTACCGCTCAATCTGTAAGCCATGGCGCGATTCTCGTAATTCTTGGGGTCATTCGGTTGCGCTTCAATCGCTTTGGTGAATTCGGCGATCGCTTTGTCGTATTGTTTGTCTCGCGCGTATTTGACTCCGCGATTTGTGTATCCACCCGGATCGGATCCCCGAGACCTTGCCCGCGCCAGGTCTGGCGCAGCAAAAGCAAGGACAACGAAAAGTGCGGCGACAGTACAGCATTTCAAAATCAAGTTCATGTTTTCAACATCCTTTCTGAAATTCCGGCGTGCAATTTAAACTCATCTTGCCAAAGACTGGATCAGTAAAGCGACACAAAAGTTACGTCGCAGCCCTCCTTCTCGGACGTGTTAGGGCCGAGGTAAAATTCACGCGAACACGCGTGCGCACGAGTAAATAATTCCGGCAATGATTGCCCCGACGGCTACCAGAGCCACATCGCGCTTGAGAAACGCGATCAGAATGAATGCTACTAGCGAGATTCCGACAGTTACCCAGTCTACCAGCGCTTCCGGAATCAGGTCCAACGAGACAACTGCGATTACGCCTACTACTGCAGCGCTGACTCCGGCGAGGAAGGCCTGAAGTCCGCGGTTTTCGCGGACTTTTTCGATGTAGTGCGCCCCGCCGAGCACGAACACAAAAGACGGCAAGAATACAAAAAAAGTGGTAAGCATCGCGCCAGGAATTCCGCCGGCGATATAACCTACAAAAGTCGTGAACAACATGAACGGTCCCGGCGTCGCTACACTGAGCGCAACGCCGTCCAATAACTGTCCGTCGGACAACCAGTGATATTGAGCAACCGCGCCACGCTGCACGAAAACAAGCGATGCGTACGCGCCGCCGAAGCTCAGCAGTCCTGTCTTGAAAAACAGCCAGGCAATTTGGAACAAGCGCGAATCGCTGAATGGAATCAGCGCAGTAGTTCCAACAAGCATGACCGGCAAAGTTGGCCCACTCCTTTTGAGCACCGCAGAGCCGCGCTCCACGATCAGGTTCATTAATCCGGCGATCAGAAGAATCAGCAGGAAGTTGATTCCTGCGAAACGCATTCCTGCAAATGCGGCAACCAGCAGAACGGCAAGGAACACGTTTCTGATGGAAGCGCGCCCGAGTTTAATAATCCCTGCGGCGATGATGCCGAGCACAGCCGGCTTGAGGACGAAGAGAGCGTCCGTTACCTGAGCAAGCTTGCCATAATGAACATAGAGCCAGCTCAGAACGATCATGGCAATTGCGCCCGGTATAATGAAGGTAACACCGGCCAGCACGCCGCCCCATAGTTTGCGTTTCAGGTAACCAATGTAGATCGCCAACTGCAGCGCCTCCGGGCCGGGAAGCATGTGGCAAAAAGCCATGATTTTGATGAAGCGATCTTTGGAGAGCCATCGGCGCTTCTCCACCATGTGATTGAACATCAT
>JBARMF010000148.1:0-1762 GCA_049802315.1 Candidatus Udaeobacter sp. | reverse complement strand
GCCACTAATAGTGCACGAATTCCTTCGCCTTCTTGACGATGGGCATGAACTCCTCGCGTATTCGGCGGTCGATCTCTGCACAGTCCTTCGGATCAAAGTGGTAGTGGCGAATGACGGCAAACATAATACTTCTCCTTAGCTTGAATTTTCGATTGCAGCTCTATTTCTGAGCAAGCGTTATGCGAACTTCGACAATCAAGCTTGCGTATGGCGGGCGTAGTGCAATTCAACGCCCTTTGGAAGCAGGCGTTTGCGACCGCGTTGGCGCCGGCGCGCAAGAGTAGCGCGGCCGCCCTTTGTTCGCATACGCGCGCGAAAACCGTGCTGGCGTTTACGCGTTCGTTTCGATGGCTGATAAGTGCGTTTCATAGACCGTGAACTTTCTCGGGCCCAATCTGAGAGCGGTTATACTAGGGGGAACCTCCGCATTGTCAACGCCAGTGGCAACGAGCAGGAGGAGGTTTGGAGCTGCGGGGTTAACGCGCGACTGCGTTGGACAAACCCTCACCCTCCCCTCTCCCTTTCGAAGGGAGAGGCGACCGAAAGCCCAAAGCCGAGCAAATTTACAAGGTTGCCAACAGGGCGCATTTCTGAAATAACGCTCGCACCGATATGGCGGAGAAAGAAAATGTCGTGGTCGAGCCGGCGACTGAAGCCGACTTGGACGAGTTGTCGGAAATGCTTCGCGAATTGTTCGCTCAGGAGGGCGACTTCCGTCCCGATAAAGACAAACAGCTCCGCGGGTTGCGGCTCATTTTCGAACAGCCCAGCCGTGGCCGCGTTTTTGTGCTGCGCCGCAATGGCGCAATCGTGGGGATGATCAATTTGCTCTTCACCATCAGTACGGCGGAAGGCGGGTTCGTCATGCTCTTGGAAGACCTGGTGGTGCACACGAAGTATCAAGGTCACGGCTACGGCAACAGGCTTCTCGAACACGCGATCGATTTCGCTAAGAAGAAAAACTTTCTCCGAATCACGCTGCTGACCGATCGGCCCGAAAATGTGGCGCAGGCGTTTTTCCGAAAGCATGGCTTCGTCGATTCTTCGATGATTCCGATGCGTTTGTGGATCAGTACCCAGAATGAGGGAACCGAATAGACCATGGATTACGGGGATAACACTGAGTCAGCCTTTCAAGGAGTGACGGCTTCCCAGCCGTCAACCTCAAAGTCGACGGCTGCCCAAGCCGTCGTTCCTTGAAGCTCAGGCTGCCCGCGTAATCAGCGATTCTTCCGCTCCATCCACTCGTTCAGCTGTGTCACGAAACGGTTTCTGAATTCCGCGCGGAACTGAATTTCGTCGACGACTTTAGCTACTTCGGGCGCACTTGCCGGGGCTAAGCTTTTTGCGGCGTAGTTTTTTAATTCGTCAGCACGCGAGCCATCGGAAAAAAAGGTAAACAGACTGGGCGCGTAGCGGTTTGCACCGGCCGCATCGACTTTGGCGAGCAATGCTTTCATATTTGCTTTTGCGAACTCCCAGGCAATGTCGGGATGACCGCTGTCGCGGGCGACTCGCGAAACCAGGAAGATGGCACGGCTCGTTGGCAGCTCGTCCGTAAGCGCAATCGCAAGCGTCTTCTTCGCCAATTTCGGATCAGCCGCACAAGCGAGCGCCTCGTAGTAATTCTGTTGGTCCTCAATGCTTGCGGTTTTCACACCGAGTTCGTGCAGTTTGTTCCAAGTCTTCTCATCGGCATAACGGCCGACCACTGCCAGAACTGGAGCACGGAGATCCGGTGGGAGCGACGCCGGATGTGCGA
>JBARMF010000147.1:0-5940 GCA_049802315.1 Candidatus Udaeobacter sp. | reverse complement strand
TTTTCGTTTTGTGGCCATAATTAGCAGCGGCAGCGACCGCCTGAATGACGAAACGCCAAACTAAATTCAGGCGTTCCGATGTCAACGATGCGGCAGAGGTGAATCGTCTTGTCCTCAAGACGATCGGAGCTGGATCGCCGAAGGTGCAGATATCAAGGGGCGAACCCGCAGCCCCTAGTGCCAACGCGTTGAGGACAACGCGTTCCACTTTGTGCAGCGGTTAAGCCGGGGCGGTTTCGCCGTTTGTCAGAACTTCAGCAATGATCGCCGTAAAATCATCAATGCCGGTGCTCGGCACGATGATGCTGTTCCGGCGCCCATGAGCTTCCTCGGTGATACGCAAGAATTTACCGCGGTCGTTCTCCCGGAGCTCGACATAAAAATGCTTGCGCTCAATCTGCAGTTCTTTCGCCTCGATGATGTTGTCCATTTTGCCTTAAGGGCGCCGAGTTTAGGTAGTAGAACTCTGAAATGGAAGAAAAATCGGCGGCCCTTTGAGGGGAATTTCCTGCCGGGTCGCTGCTGGGTAAAATCGAGTTAATTGACGTCTCATGGTGCTCGGCTATGCGCGGCGGGTTGCCGTGCTGCCGGCTCCACCTAGAGTCTGTTGCCGCGTTCCATCCTGCGCTTTCGATCATGCCCCATTCCATCGATCCTGGTTCGTATCGATCACCTGACCGGCAACGATCCGCCGTCCCGCCGCCGATCGAAACCCAGCCTAAGACCCACGATCCGTACGCTGCGTTCCGTTTCGGAGATTACGCTCTGTTTACAGCCGGCAACCTGTTGTCGATTACCGGGCGATTAATGCTCGCGGTAGCGGTGGAATGGGAGATTTATGCCCGAACTCATTCAGCGACCGCACTCGGGCTTGTTGGCTTGGCAATCGCCGTCCCAGTGGTTACGCTCTCGCTGCCAGCCGGCCATTTGGCGGATCGGTTCAGCCGCAAGCACATCATCCTTTGGTCGCAGGTCTTTAGCGCGCTCATGTCGCTGGCGCTTGCTCTGGTTTCCTGGAAACATCTTTCCATTCCTCAAATCGCGCCATTGCGTGAAAGTAATCACGCCCTGGCGGCTGTTGCCGCGATATTCGAGCGCCATCATCCAATCTTTGAGTTCGATGACGCGTCAGTCCCCCTGATTTACTTGCTTCTCTTCATCGGAGCGTCCGCGCGTACATTCAGTTGGGCTGCACGCAGCTCGTTTTTTCCGACCCTGGTTCCTCGTGATGCATTCGCGAACGCTGTCACGTGGAATAATAGCATTTTTCAAATCGGATCGGTGGTGGGTCCGGCTTTCAGCGGGTTTTTAGTCGCGTACGTCGGGTTTGCGTTCGTGTATCTGCTGGATGCGCTCTGCTCGTTTTCATTCTTCCTGCTAGTCCTACTGATTCGCCGAAGCACGCAAAAAAGAGACCAGAGCGACGCCAGCACGTGGAAGAGTCTCATGGCCGGACTGCGATTTGTGTTTAGCAGAAAGGTCATCCTCGCCACGATTACCCTCGATTTGTTTGCCGTTCTGCTGGGCGGCGCGACGGCGTTGATGCCGATTTTTGCGGACCAAATTCTTCACTGCGGTCCGGTGGGTCTTGGCTGGATGCGTGCGATGCCGGCCATCGGCGCTTTTATGGTGGCGATGCTCATTGCGCATTTGCCGCCCATGAAACATGCCGGCAAAGCGTTGCTGTGGTGCGTGACAGGGTTCGGTGTCGCGACAATCCTGTTCGGAATATCGAAAGTATTCTGGTTATCGCTCGGCGTGCTTTTTTTCGTCGGAGCGTTCGACAGCGTGAGCGTGATCATCCGCGGGTCGATCGTGCAACTGATGACGCCGGATGAAATGCGCGGCCGCGTGTCATCGGTGAACAATATTTTCATCGGCACATCGAACGAGTTCGGCGCGCTGGAATCGGGATTGACGGCTGCGCTATTTGGGCCGGTCATTTCGGTCGTTGCAGGAGGGATTGGAACGATCCTCGTCGTGCTGGGCGTTGGATGGCGGTGGCCGGAGACGCGGAAGATCGGCGCGTTGGACCGGACTCTGCGCTGAAGAGGTAGGGACGGCGCGCTGCGCCGTCCGGACATCGCAGCGCGATGTCCCTACCATCAGAAGGTGCCGTGCAACGAAATTGTCCCGTACGGGGCGCCGCCGTCCTGGTGATAGCGCACTTCAGCACGGAAGAAATCGAAGTCCCTGTACGGCTGATAGCCGACCTCACCGGTGAATGTGACGATCGGCGAAACTTTCCAGTCAAAACCGGCTCCGGTTCGAATCTCACTGTATGTTACCACTGCGTGGTTGAGCTGCGGCATTCCATGCGAGTCGCCAAACTCGTCGTCGGTGCGGAAAGTCGCCTCGGTGACGGTTGCTCCCGCATAGAGTGATACATTGCGACTCACCTCATACTGCAGGCGCGGCGTTGGCAGAACAGCATCCAGCAACCACTGTGGCCCTAATTTCCAGCGAAGACCAACGGCAGGAATTACAGGGTACTTCCGTTCCACATCGACGCTTACGCCGAGGATAAGCTGCACGTTAGGACTGAAAATGTACGTGCCGCCGATGACAAAAGGCATGTCGAAATCATCCCAAAACAAATGACCGAGGCCTGAATTGTACAACCCAGGCTGGGTTTCAGCTCTGATGAGAATGGAATCGGACAATTGCGTATCGAGTCCTATAATCGTGCTGAAGGACTGTAATGTATTGGGCAGGGCGGCGCCATTTGGAAGGCCAAATGAGAACCGCTCCCACTGTGCGCCTAATCGCAGAACGCCAAGTTTGAATCGCGGCGTCAATACAGCGCGAATCTCCGAATCGATCTCATCAAAATCGTTGACGTGTTTGGCCCCGCGTTGAACATCCCCTTCGCCAACATATGTGAGGTCGGCAGAAAACTCACCCGACAAAGGCCAAAAGCCATTGCTTTCCTCGGAAAGCCCTGTTCTGGCAAAGAAAATCAGCGCGGCGCAGATCAAAACACGCAGTCGCAGCCCCGACATTTTCATTCGTTCATCGGCCCCCGGTCTCACGGCGAAAAAGAGTAACAGCTTTGGTGACATTCTTCATCATCACTGATTCGGAACCCAGCCGTTCAACACCACGAAGCGATCCTAGCGACGCGGACGAAATCATGTCACCGCGCCAAACGAGCGTAGAAGGTTTTCCGTCGACCGTAACGGGCCACAACTGATGAAGCGTGAGACCGACATAATAACCGCCACTGGCATAGTAAAGGACGTCGGCGGATTGATAAGTGCCGCCGGTTCCGCTGCGGCCGTAAGACGCGCCCAAGGTCACAACCCCGTGGTCATCAGCATCGAGAAGTTCCCAGTAAAGCTCGGCTGGCAGCGAACCAGCGCCGCGTCCAATAGCCGTGGCTCCAAGCAGTCCCGAGAATTGTTGTCGAATCTTTCCCTGGTCGCGCAATAACCCATTCACTTCATCACTCGCACGAACAGATGGACCGGCATGATCGTACGGTGGTTCTGCCGCCATCCCGCCCGATACAAAGCTTTTCGTTCGTGCGGTCAGCACATCTGTCCAGAACGCGACGACTGCCGGAGGTATAACGCCTCCTCCCCCGCCTGCCGCTGCAGCAGAAAAGCGCTTTGCCTCATCTTTGCTGATCTGGAGTTCAGGACTGAGTTTCTGAGTCGCGTTCACGAACGAACGAACGGAGGCGTTGTCCGGCGCGTTCTTCAGTCTGTCAAAACTGGACGGCCCCGGGTTTGATGTCAGATCAGAGTGTAGGAAGACCTTCAATTCGCGATATTTTGCAGGATTCCAACGGCGCAATGCCTCTATTTGCTGCGCAGGCGAACCCGGCGCGACATAGCAACTCTGGACGGCGAGAAAACGCGAATTCCTCATCGGCGGGCCGTGCGCCGTTTTCACGTCACTTTTTGCCAGTTGCGCCAAGTCGACTTTGTCGAAGATTGAGAACGAAGCGAGTTCGGACACAGGATCGGCGCACGCGCTTCTCACGCCGGCAATCGATATCAAAGACAGAACACCGGCCAAAGCAAGCAAGCCCCGGAGCAGGCTTCGAACACGTAAAATGGTTTCAACGTTCATGACACATAACCTGTTGGCCAATGAGCCATGGTTGCAAATTTAAATCATCGCCGCAATCAGGTTTCACCATGAACGAATCGGTTATTGTGCTCGACCATTTAAGCAAGAGTTACGGAAACGTTCATGCTGTCCAGGATCTTTCCCTTCAAATCGAGCGAGGAACGATCTTTGGTTTTCTCGGGCCGAACGGCGCCGGAAAAACCACGACGATGCGCATGTTATGCGGCCTCACTCACTCGACCGGCGGCCGCGCGACCATTGAGCGCGCAGACGTCTGGAAAGATCGCCAGGAAGTACGTACAAAGTTTGGTTATGTCCCGCAGCGTTTTAGCCTCTACCGTGATCTCACCGTCGCTGAGAATTTTCGATTCTTCGGCGGCGCTTATGGTGTGCCGGGCACTGAACTGGAGCAGAGAATAGAGCGGCTGCTTCGGGTGATCGACTTGGAAGAAAAAAGGAATACGGCGGCGCAAAGTCTTTCGGGAGGAATGCGCCAACTGCTGGCGATCGGTTGCGCGCTGATCCACGATCCCCGCCTGCTGTTTTTTGACGAGCCGACTGCGGGGCTTGACCCGGTTCATCGGCAGCAAATCTGGAATCTCTTGTACGATCTGAGCAATGAAGGAAAAACGATTTTCGTCACAACGCATTACATGGACGAAGTCGAACGCTGCACCGAAGTTGGCTTTATCGAGGAGGGCCGGCTGCTGGCAAAAGCTCCCCCGCGTGCTTTGAAGTCGAGCTTTCGCAGTCGATTGCTCGAGATCGACGTCGAACCGCTCATGCCGGCGCTCGTTCGTCTGCGCGGTCTTCCCGAGTTGCTTGGTGTCTCATTGCGCAGCGGTGGTCTGCGCCTGTACGCCCCGGAACCTGAGAAATTGATTACCAGATGGCGCGAACACTGGCCGTTCCCGGATCTACGCTTACTGGGTGAACGCTGGGTAGAGCCCGACATGGAGGATGTTTTCACAGCGTACTCACAAGGTTATCACGGCGTTCTGAAGAAAATAATTCCATGAAATGGCTGTCTTTCGAAGCTGTTGCCAGCGTCGCGTACAAGGAATTCCTGCACATCTATCGCGACCGGCGCGTGCTTCTACTCGTACTTACGTTACCACCGCTTTTCACACTGCTTTTCGGCCATGCTTTTGAGACGGGCGAACTAACCGGCGTACCTAGTTTGATGGTCAATCAGGACAACACGACGCGAGCGCAGGAGTTTATCGATATCGTTTCGAAGAACAAGACATTCGCGTGGCGCCGCGGATCACCTGATGCAAAAGACGCGGCGGATTTGATTGCTCACGGCGTGCAAGCAACGCTCGTCATCCCAGCAGGGTGGAACGAAAGTCTGGAGAACGGCGACCCGAAGCCGCTATTGCTTTACGTCGACGGAAGCGACATCAACACGGCCGATGCCGTGGAAGGCAGTGTGCGCCAGAGCCTCGGAGATTTTCAGTTAAAACAGCGCGACAGCATGATTGAGAACCTGCCCGAAGAAGTTTTCGAGCTTGGCAAGCAGCTGCCTGTCCAAATACGCAAACGCTTCGTCTCAATGATGGAAATGTGGGGTATTGATCGCAAAGTACTTTACAACCCGAAGTCCCGGGTCATCGACTACGTCGTGCCCGGAATCATTGGACTAATCCTCCAATTGCTCACGGTGACACTGATGGCGTGCACGATCGCGCGCGAGCGAGAATCAGGCACTCTTTACCAGCTGATGGTCACATCGCTGCGACGCCGTGAGATCGTGGTTGGCAAAATGCTGCCGTATCTCGTTGTCTCTGCATTCCTGGTGATGGTCATTATGCTGGTGAGCAATTTGCATTTTGGCGTGGCTTTCTATCAATGGCCGGCGCT